>CAZSNX010000112.1:0-10712 GCA_964607945.1 uncultured Candidatus Obscuribacterales bacterium | reverse complement strand
CGGAAGGAATAACGATCAATGATTGCTAAGACAAATTCAATTGCTGTAGTTCTTTTAGCCCTGGCTCAGATGGCCATTTGCCAACCGGTAAACGCTCAGGGTTACCACTATAGTTGGGGAAACTCACGCGTGGTTATGCAAAATCAAAACGGACTATACTCGCCATCGTCAACTTACATCGGTGGCGGCACAATCAGTCGATCGGCGCAAGGTCTGCCGGCCGGTGTCAGCTCAACCGGTCTCAACGGACTACCGCAAACTCATTTCGGCGCAAACGTCGGTACACCAGGAGACAATCAATATACAGACCGAGTTCAGTATTCGCGCCATTGCAGTCAACAGCAACGGATGCCGGCGGGACGAATGAGCTCATATGCGGGAACTCCCGGCGATAACATGCCTTCTGACCTTCATCCTTATACTCCCGGTCAAAATGCCAAAAGTTCTCAAAGCCCTTATGGAGACGCCGCCCGCGAAGGAACCACCGCTCCTGCGCCCAGCGCTTATAACATCAGCCGCAGCGGGGCTTTCAGCTACGACTAGCCTGTCCTGACTTTCTTGGCAGCCAGCCGATTCAGATTACTTTGCCGTTTCGTCAGTTCCAGATTTCCCCGCCGGCTGCCGCAATGCGCTAGGTCCGCGGATTTCGACCGAGCTGATAAACTATTGCCAGCATACTCCGCTCCAATTGCGGAGCCATACACTTCTCGGGGTGATAAATCGTGAAGATAATCGTGCTTGGTGGCGCCGGAGCAATGGGCCAGGTAATCGTTCGAGATCTGTCCGAAGCCGAGGCGATCAAGTCCGTCGTGATCGCCGACTTTGACAAAGACAAGGCCGAAAGACTGAAATCCACGCTTAACAGCACTAAAGTTGCAGTTGAATTTGCCGACATCAAGGACAGCAAAGCACTGACTAACCTGCTCATCGGCGCAACTGCCGTTATCAACTCCACTCCCTATTACTTCAATCTGCAAGTGATGGAAGCAGCCGCAGAAGCGGGATGTCACTATCTCGACTTGGGCGGGTTGTTTCATGTCACGCGCCAGCAGCAACAGCTCGATTCGAAATTTAAGCAAAAGGATCTTTTAGCCGTGCTCGGAATGGGTGCAGCGCCTGGCATGACAAATGTAATGGCGCAAGCAGCAGTGCAAGAAATGGACAGCGTAGATTCAATCGACATCGCAGTTGGTTGCGTTGATTTTGCCGAGACCGATCATCCGCTATTTCCGCCCTATGCGCTTGACACCTTGCTCGATGAATACACGAAGGAGCCGATGGTTTTTGAAGACGGCAAATTCCTAGCCAAACCAGCGATGTCCGGCGAGGTCTCCATCGACTTTCCTCAACCAGTTGGGACCTCCAAGGCCTTTTACACACTCCATTCGGAAGTGGCGACATTGCCGGAATCATATGCCTGTAAAGGGGTGAAGAACGTTACCTTCCGGCTTGGTCTGCCGCAAGAGTTTCACGAGCGCTTGCAGTTCTTGGTCAAGCTCGGGTTCGGCAATAGCGAGCCAATCTTTCCGGAAGGGCCCAAACTAAGCCCGCGCCAACTACTTTCGACGATGTTGGGTCGCTTTCCATCGCCATCCGGTGACCCGCGCGATTGCGAAGTAGTCCGAGTCGACGTTAAAGGTCAAGTCGATGGCGGAGCAGCTATCATTCGTCTAGAAACAACCGTCAGATCATACGATCGTTGGAAAGTCTCCTGCGGAGCGCTCGACACCGGAGTGCCACCATCGATAGTGGCGCAAATGATCGCAACCGGAAAAATCAAAGAGCGTGGCGTACTGGCACCGGAGCTTTGCGTTCCTGCTCAGCCGTTCTTCGATGAACTTTCGAAACGATCGATTGAGCTTCGCAAAATATCCGAGCGCTCACTAGTCAGGCAACGGCTCGTATCTGGCCGCTAGCTGCACCTTAGCGAAATGGCGCATTTATCAGCAAAATTCCAAAGATCATTCGATCGCATGGCATATCGACACGCAGATCGATGACCTCTAATGCTCTTGCCCCTGGAGTTGGAGCTTTCAGATCGCCAAGACGCAATCTGTATGTTGATCTCAATTGCTTTAGACCGCCGTTCAAATCGTCCAGCAGACGACGCTCGCCAACCGCCCCGAATAGCTGCGCCGCTCGGCAAAATCCTTCGACGATCCGATCTCGCTCACATTTTTCTCTACCCAGCGAGCCGGCAGCAAGCGTCTCAACCATCAACTCGAACTGAATTCGCTCCGAAATGGTTCGTCCAGCTGGTCGCCGCTGACAGCCGGTCTGTTCGCTCAGCGTTGCCGTCTCACCCATCAGACATTCTAACTCCCGCATCATGCTCCTTGGTCCAGTCCACGCGACTAGTATCGGCATTTAGCTGAAAGTTGTCTGCGCCAAAAATACGCAAGCGAAACGTACTTACCCCACTAAACCAATCATCCATAGTGTCAAACGAACCAAAATCTAAACTCTTGGATTCAGCTCAAGCAACGTTCTTTCTATGAAACTTGAAGTTATCGAGCTGTTGAGCACGGACCGGATTGTTGACGAAAATTTGATCGATCTCCTTAACTTGCTCCGGCCTTTCAGTTAAGACGAATAATCTGCGCAAAGTTACCATGATGTCACAAAGTAACGAGCGATCATCAACGGCAGCTAAACCGGTCTTCAGCCAGTAAAGCTGGAAAGACGCGGCCTGTTTCAATTTATCCTCAGCCTCAAGATAGTTCGATTTCTCAATCAGGACATGCCCGAGATGTAAAAGGAGCTTCGCTCTCAGACTGAGCGCCGGAAATGGACCTTCCGACAAGATGGCCAGTGCATTTCTCAAACTCTCTTCCGCAGCCAGTGGAGCGCCTTGCAAAATATCGAGAACTCCTTCCCAATCCATTGCCTCTACGACCTGCAAGTCATAAGGACCGTAATGCCTCGCCATCAACTGACGCATACGTTTAAAAACATAGGCAGCCTCGCTGTATGCTCCTTGCAGAACATGATATGAACCGAGCGAACGAAGATGCTTCGGAATTTCCACATCGTCTGGATCTGCTTCCCACAGCCTTGAGATCAAGTCGTTTAATCGATCTACTTCGCAAGTGAATTCAGATTCGCCGTTACGGTCTTGAGACAACTGCTCACCAGCGCTGTCGTTTCCATTCATCATAATTCTCCGGCTGCGTGAAGGGACTAGATTCAGCCTCATTTGAAGGCTTGAATTAGGGCTAGTCAAATCTACTGGCCGTTCGTGAAATCTTTGTGGAACTCTGACTTAACAAGCGGCGGCTTGCCTGTAGCTTAGAATGACGGCGATCGGTTTGCCGGCGGCCAGCAAGCTGGACTACTTGACGGTCGCAATACCGGTCAGCTGCGACAGAGTATCTTTCAAACTGTCATGATCAAAGATATTGAATACACGCGCATTGCGATCTATCTTCTTAACCATCCCGGTAAGCGCCTTACCAGGGCCAATCTCAATGAAGGTCGACACACCGGACGAAAGCATGAGCTCTATCGATTCGCACCAGCGAACCGGGCTTGCCATCTGCTTTTTCAACTTTTCACCAATCTCAGACGCTGAGTTAGTCTGAGCGGCGTCGAAGTTCTGCACCACTTTTACCGTCGCATCGACGAGAGTGCACTTTACCAACTCTGCTTCAAATTCGGCAGACGCAGTTGCCATCAATGGTGAGTGAAATGCGCCGCCCACGGGCAATGGAATAACCTTGCCACCAGCTGATTTAGCCTGAGCTCCGGCCACAGCTACTGCCTCAGGGTTGCCTGAGATTACTAGTTGTTCTCGAGTATTGAAATTGGCCACGATTACAGTCTTTCCCGAACTCCCACTGGCCTGCCGGCAGATGTCTTGCAGCATTTCAGCATCTAACCCGATCACTGCCGACATTGCTCCAGCCGGGCACTCTTCCATGAGCTGAGCACGTTTGCCAACCAGTTTCACTGCAGCAGCTAATGTTAGCGCCTCGGCCGCCACCAGGGCACTAAACTCCCCGAGACTATGACCTGCTACGAAGTCCGGAAGCGGGCCATTCATCGAACGGTAGCAGCACCACGCAGCGAGCGAAACAGCTAAGACTGTCGGTTGAGTATTGATAGTACGCTTCAGCTCAAGCTCCGGACCTTCAAAGCAAAGCTGGCTAAGCGCTCTTCCTGCTTGTTGGTCAATCTCTTCGAAAGTTTGGCGAGCAACCAAAAAGCTGTCGTAGAGACTTCTTCCCATGCCAGCACTTTGAGCGCCCTGTCCGGGAAACAAGCAAGCTATCTTATTCATTACAATTCGCCTCCACCCTTCGACTTTCTGTAGCGGTCCAACGCACTATCGCCGCTCCCCAAGTCAATCCGCCGCCAAATCCTACCAAGGCACAGATTGCCGGTGGACTGATTTGACCACGAGCAAGAGCATCCCGAAGCGCAAGCGGAATAGAGGCGGCCGAAGTATTGCCGTATTGATCGAGATTGCTTACTATCTGCTCCGGTCTGAACTTAAGCCTCTCTGCGGCTGCTTTTATTATCCTTTGATTAGCTTGATGGGGAACGAAAAAGTCTATATCCTCAACCCGAATACCGGCACGACCGCAAGCTGCTCTGACCGCTTCTGGTACGGCATTGACTGCGAACTCATAGATAGCTCTGCCGTTCATATGCAAGTAACGATTGACAGCTTTGGGCGGAGTAGTGCCAGCATGCGGATAGGCGGTGCCATAGTTTGGAATAGACAGCAAATGTCCACCAGTGCCGTCGGCCCGAAGATATGTGGCCAAGATCTCATTTTCGCCTTCGGCGGCTTGCATAACCAATGCCCCGGCGGCATCACCGAATAGGATGCACGTGTTGCGATCTTCCCAATTGAGAAAGCGAGAGTGAATATCGACACCGACCATTAAGACCGTTTTGAAGGTGCCAGACCCAATAAACTGCTGCCCAACCGCCAAGGCATAAATAATGCCACTGCAAGCAGCCTCAAGATCGAAAGCGGCAGCACGTTGAGCACCAACAGCAGACTGCACCATACAAGCTGTAGATGGATAGAGGTTGTCCGGAGTCGAAGTCGCCACAATGATTAAGTCAATCTCGCCTGGGGCTACTCCGGCATAAGCGATCGCTTCACGGGCAGCAGCTACAGCTAACCCGGTAGCTGTTTCGTTCTCGCTTACGACCCGCCGCTGCTTTATACCTGTGCGAGTAGTTATCCACTCGTCGGAGGTATCAACCAATTTTTCGAGATCTGCATTCGTCACAACAGAGGCGGGAACGGCAGCGCCAACCCCGATAATCCGCGCTCCTACTGATTGAATCACGACTTGCTCCCGGCGGCCACGAGCGATAAAGTCCATTCAATCTGCTTGATAATATTTGCTGCGACCATGTCTCGCGCCACTCGAATCGCGTTCTTTATGGCTGTGTGCTTGGAACCACCGTGGGCGATGACACAGACCCCTTTGACGCCGATCAACAACGCTCCGCCTGATTCCTGATAATCAATCCGGCGCTTTAGCGCTTCAAATGCCGGTTTTGCCACGATCGAACCCAGCTTGCCTCTGACCGAACTAATTAGCTCGTGCCTCAGCATCAAACTGATCATCTTCGCTATGCCTTCAGCCGTCTTCAAAGTGACGTTGCCAGTGAAACCATCGGTCACGACAACATCCACCTTCCCGAGAGGGAATTCGCGGCCCTCCACAAAGCCGTAGAAATTAAGCTGCTTATTTTCCTTAAAGAGCCGATAAGCATCTTGAACCAATTGATTTCCCTTAGTCTCCTCGCTACCAATATTGAGCAGACCAACTTTTGGTGACTTCGTGCCGAACAAACCTTGCGACAAAATGGAGCCCATCAATCCAAACTGCAGCAACTGCTGAGCGTCGCTTTCAACATTTGCTCCGACATCAAGCACTATTACAGGTCTATAGACCGCCGTAGGCATAACACAAGCAATCGCCGAGCGTGCAACATTAGGAATACGACCGAGCTCAATTTGCGCGGCTACAGCAGCTGCTCCGGTTGAACCAGCTGCCACCATCCCATCGGCAAGTCCTTCGGACACTTGCTTGGTAGTTACAACTATCGACGAGTCCTTCTTCTTGACGATTGCCCGAGTCGGCTTCTCGTCCATCGCGACCACTTCGGATGCCGGCACCACAGTAATGTCCAGACCGCTGATTTGGTGCCGGGCCAGCTCTTTCGAGACTATCTCCGGCGGCCCAACAAGCTGGACAGCTACGCCAAACTCCCGAGCGGCCAGGACCGCTCCATAGACGACCTCGCGGGGTGCATAATCACCCCCCATGGCGTCAACTGCGATGCGCACCATTCCTGACACCCGCCTTGACGTTCAATTCAAGCACACCCAGAATCAATTACTCAGTGACAATCGAATCCCTGCGTCGCGCAGGACGTCCACGATAATAGCCACATACCATACAGACTTGATGCGGTCTGCTTGGCTGTGCGCAATTAAGGCAGTTAACGATTGTCTGCGGTAGAGCTTTCCAGCGCGACCGCCTCGAATGTTGTTTCTGATGAGATGTCTTCTTTTTAGGTTGTGCCATGGTTAGGCAGCCTCCAACACATACTTACTAGAGTCAAGTATTATCTACGACTTTTGCCCGGAATCTTCTTTTGGAAAGAGAGTCTTTAAGTTCTTCCAACTTGGAATCGTCCTGCTTATCTCGACCAAATGAAGCGCCGTCAGCCGCTCCGTCAGGCAGAGGCGGTCCTGGGCACTCTTCTCCACACAAGCAGAAAGTGGGAGAAGCCAACGTAACAGCTTGATACACAATGTCCCCGATGTCAAGCAAACCATTGGCTGGAATGGGCTCCACAAAGTCATCCTTCAGGAGCTCCCTTTCGCGCCGGTCTTCCCTGCTGTCCATTTGATGAACCAGCTGCTCGTCTATAAGTACGTTTAAACTTTGGAAATATGCTCTAAGACAGCGCCCGCAAGTAAGCTTCAGCAGGGTCTGCACTTTACCGCTTACTTGCACCCCCCAAGACCCGAGCGTCAGCGTCAGATCACCGACCACGGGCTTGACCGCATCAGCAACAGCAAGGTTTTCTCTGAAACTCAACAGCAAACGTTGTTGCGGCTGGCTCCTGAGCTCATCTAAGCTTATCTTCACTAAGTTAACCGTTGATAAGGGTCAGATATTATATTCTAACCAAGCTTTGGTTGGGCTGTATAACCGCAAGAGTTCTATCTAACTACATTTACTGGTTCTAAATAGACACCCGTAACCAATTTCTTCTCATCTCGATTCAGGAGGCCAATCCGGACGAAGCGATGTCAATCGCCAAGAGAATCAACCTTGCAGCGAAATGGGTACTTCCAGTTTCGGATCTGCCGCTTGAAAATGGCGTTGTCATAATAAATGCTGGACAGATAGAAGCGGTCTTAAGCCGCAACCAGTTTGAAATCGCATATGAAGCCGAAGACCTGATCGATTACGGTGAGGCTGTGATAACTCCTGGACTTATCAACCTGCACACTCATATCGATTACACGGCACTAAGACTCTTCGACACGAACTCGAGACTATTTGACTGGATACAAGGACTTGCTGGGCTGTCAGCACTGTGGACTCCAAAACAGTGGCGCGATTCGGCCCTTTCCGGGGCGACCGAAATCGCCCTTTCTGGAACTACCTGTATCGCAGATTGCTCATACAGCGGGGCGGCAGCCTGGGCAAGTTCAATGATTGGACTGCGAGCCATTGTTGGCTTGGAGATATTCGGTATTGACGACTCAACAATCGAACAGAAGTGGAATACTTGGCTCACCCGGCTGCATGGGCTATTGGACTCACCTGAATTCGAAGTGAAAGAAGCGCTGTCGACCGGCCGCGTGCGCTTGACAGTTTCCCCCCATGCACCATATTCGGTGTGTCCCGCACTTTGGAAAATTGCCCACGACTGGGCTGCTAAAAACGGTCTGCCTATATTCACGCATCTTTGCGAATCGGCCGAGGAGGTTGACTGGATCTCGTCAGGATCATCGACCATCGACCGATTTCTCCAGGCGATGATGCCCGGCGGTCTTCCGAATCCAGAGAGCTTGAGCTGGAAAGCTACCGGACAGAGCCCAGTAGAACTCTTGGCAAGCAACGGGCTTTTGGGGACAAGAACTATTGCAGCCCACGCCGTCAATCTCCAAAGCACCGATATCAGCTTGCTCTCGCAAACAGGCTGCGCGGTCGCGCACTGCCCGCGCAGTAATGCTCGACTGCGAGTTGGTCGAGCACCGCTTGAACAGCTTTTGCAATCTGGAGTAAGAGTCGGTTTTGGGACAGACAGCGCCGCGTCTACTGATGATTTGAGTATCCTAAATGAAGCTCGCTTTGGAGTAACTATGCACAGAGCTGTCGCCCCCTCATTTGCTGCTCCGTCCGACCAAATCTTTAGAATGCTCACATTGGGTGCAGCGGAGATTTTGGGAGCTGCAAATGAAATCGGCAGCCTCGAACCAGGAAAGTCTGCCGACCTTGCCGTGTTTAAAATTGGACGGAACGCCACTGCCGCCAGTTCGCGCCCCTATGATCTCCTCGTGTATGGACAATGCCGATTGCGAGACTTGTTTGTCGAAGGTAAAAAAGTAGTGCACTCCGGCATTGTCAAGCGCTCGAATCCCACCAGCCACAACTCTGCCCAAGACGATTTGCAGCTTGCCCCGGTAATGAAATTCCATTATCCTAATGTAAAGGGTTTGGTCTGAAACCAGTCCGGGCACATAGGGCCTGAGATCCGCAAGTTGACCAGTCCCATACACACTTTATTAGAAGGCAAATACGTAAATGGTAGGAATGCAAGATCACATTTGTAGCTCGACATGCATGTTTTGCCGGGTGCTTGACAATCCACAACGGACCAAGTTGGCTGGCGGCAGAAGCACTCTAGATAATCAAGTCCTTGAGCGTGTTAAAGAGCTAGAGCAAAGATCCATTCTATCCGGCACGCAGGCATCGCTTACCTCCGCAAAGGGAGAGGAGCTGGAGCGCCTAGCATTGCTAGATTCACTCACCGAACTTTACAACTCACGAACTCTCATCAAAGAATTGAAAGACGAACTCAAGCGAGCCAAACGATACAAGAGACCAGTCTCACTTATAATGTTGTCAATTGATGGATTCAAAGAGCACAGCCGCCAGTATGGCGCCTTGACCGCTGATGCGGTGCTCAAAGTGGTAGCTAATGTCATGCGCTCCTGCGTGCGAGATGTTGACATTCCCGCACGATATAGCGCAGATGATTTTGCGATTATTCTTCCCGAAACCAATGCCTCGGGCGCTGCAATAGTGGCAGAACGAATTCGGCAGCGAATCGGTACGCAAGCAATCACTCACAATTGGCATAACTTAAAGGTGACCTCCAGCATCGGGTTGGCTTCCTTCCCTGCACACGCCAGAGAGCACGATGAATTGATTGCTCGAGCTATACAAGCCCTGGAGTTAGCGGTGCAGCGGGGCGGCGATCGGGCCTGCACTGTCTAGCCTCTTCCCCTGGCAACCCGCCAGAGCAGGCTTGAACTTTTTTCTCGAAAATCCTGTCTGTTAGAAATAGACGGGAATATCTAACAGCCTGTCAGGCAGTACAAATGCGGACCAGCTCCCACATAAGAAGGCATATCCAGGCGCTCTCGCCTGGCGAGTTGTTTACCACTCGAGACTTGTTGGCTTATGGCTCCAGGGCGGCAGTAGATCAAACGTTGTATAGACTTGTGCGGCGCGGGGAGTCTTTATTCTTAAGGGCAAGTCTGAATCCACACCTGCACTTTCCGAAATAGCTGCTGCTAAGGCAGCTGCATTTTGCAAACAGTTATTTAAATCTGGGCGAAATGCGGGTCAGTACTTTGGTAATTATCCAAAGACCGCTTCCGCTAATGTTTTCTACACAAACGGCAGCTCGCGCTCATTTCGTTGCGGAACTGAGAAAGTCCGTCTCAAATCAGCCCATCCTCGAAAGTTGTGCCGGAAAGAGACGCATTCAGGACTTGCAATTAGCGCCCTTCTGCACCTTGGTCGTAAGCGGTGTAGCCCGACCATCATTTCTGTTATCACAGCTCAATTGGGTCGAAACGAGAAGGAGGAGCTTCGCCGTTTCGCTGATTTGATGCCCGCCTGGCTTAGCGACATCTTCAACAGTCGGTTTCAACTACCTCGGCAGTGGACTAAATGTCGATGAAGCTTTACTGAGTAATTCGAACTTGCGACTGGTTAAACAAAGGAAGCGGCAATAGCCGACTTAACAGGTTAAAATTGGAGCCCTGGCATCACCTACATTAACTGAAGCCACTGTTGGCGCGTATTCCCTTTTAGACGAACGAAGAAAATGCTTGGAAAAAAATGGAAACTCCTGGTTGTAATTGGAGTCCTTGCGTGGTCAGTGCTCACCTTATTCCGCTTGGTCTCCGAAAAGGAGCTGCAGCATCTGGAACATCTTGCCTCACTTGCTCCGGTCGACTTGCAAAGAGAAATAGTCGAGAGCACGCAAAAAATGCCTGGCTGGGACAAGATGAACAATTTCGAGCATGAAGATGCAATCAAACGCGCATTTGAAGAAGCTCAATACGCAAACAACATACAGGTCTTGTCCCGCTGGCACAGCCCCATGCTCGCCCAGATGCCTCTACTCTCCCCTTACGCCAATGGCTGCATTCTGACCAACTTGAAGCTTGGTCTTGACTTGCGCGGAGGAAGCCAATTGTTGCTCCA
>CAZSNX010000111.1:1440-10715 GCA_964607945.1 uncultured Candidatus Obscuribacterales bacterium | reverse complement strand
GTCAATAGTTTGGCATAACTGTGCAATAGCGGCACTATCTGCTTGGTGTTTCGGCGCTCGTCCGCTTGCAATATCGCTAGAGCCCGCTGGTATTGCTTATCCGCTTCTGCAGACTTGTCGTCGGCGTCATACACTTCCGCTAGTTCGGCGTGTACTTTCGCCACTTCCGGATGCTGCTCGCCGAACATCAACTTTTCGTGAGTGATCAATTTTTCGTATTGCATTTCCGAGAAGGACAGTTTGCCCTCTATGTTGTACAAGCGGGCGAGGTTGAGCATGATAGTCACTGCATCAGGATTGTCCAGACTGTCCGCACGGTCTCTAATTGCCAGGGCCTTTTCGAGCGCAATCTCTGCATCCGCGTAACGATGCTGTAAAACATAGATCTCGCCAAGCTCGTTTAAACTGCGAGCCATGCGCAGTTTTGGTTCCTCCTGCCGATCTGCAGCCTTGACGGCCATGAGCGCAAATCGTTCCGCAACCTCTAATTGCCCGGCCTGTACTTTGGTTTCTTGCACCTGGT
This sequence comes from uncultured Candidatus Obscuribacterales bacterium, assembly GCA_964607945.1. Taxonomy (GTDB): domain Bacteria; phylum Cyanobacteriota; class Vampirovibrionia; order Obscuribacterales; family Obscuribacteraceae; genus JAGVKB01. The sequence goes on along the minus strand of CAZSNX010000111.1, from coordinate 10,192 downwards.
TGTACCAAGGCCATAGGAGAGACGGGTCGATGAAGTTTGGAAACCAAAAGGCGTTGTAGAGGGCCCATGCAATGCCGCCAATGACTATTGCCAGAAATGCTGCGGCTGAGAATGCGATTGCCTTCTTTGTGCTGAGTCCTTGTTTCGCCGGCACCGGAGGTGGGAGCAGGGATTGGCTGGGTCGATCGGTGGTTTTGGCTGGCTGAGCTGCTTCTGCTGCTGAGATGTTTTTCGAGTTGGTTGACTGCCTTGTGGACGGCGATACCATGCCTGGTTGTGAGCCGTCCTGAACCTTCTGCAAGTCTTCTTTTAGTTCTTGCATTGACTGATAACGCTGATTGGGATCCTTGGCCAACGCTTTGAATAAGATTGGTTCCATGCCGTCCGGCACGGAGATGTCGGGATTGGCATAGCGCAGCGGACGCGGCATTTCATTTACATGCTTTTGAATCGTGTCGACGCTGTGTTTGCCGACCAACGGTGGTATTCCGGTAAGTGTTTCGTAGATGACACAACCAAGCGAATAGATATCGGCTCTGTTGTCCAGTTTTTGCGCCATGCATTGTTCGGGGCTCATGTAAAGTGGGCTGCCGAACACCTCGCCGGTTTGAGTCAGCTGCATCGCCTCCCGCCCGGCAGCCGGCAATAGCTTGGCGATTCCAAAGTCGACGATTTTCACGAAATTCTTGTCTTCACCTGCGATTGTGAGCACAATATTGCTTGGTTTTAAGTCTCGGTGCACTATCCCATTGGCGTGAGCATGGGCGAGCGCTTCGCAAGTTTGGATGAAAATGTGCAAGGCTCGCGCCGACCGCAGAGTCTTTTCTCGTTCCAACGTCTCAGAGAGGCTGTGCCCTTTCAAATACTCCATTACCAGATACGGCTGCCCTTCCGGGGCGATACCGAAGTCGAAAACCGAAATTATATTTGGATGCGTCAGCGCGCAAGATGCTTTGGCTTCTTGTTGGAATCGTTGCAGAGCGTGGGCGTCCGAGATTAGATGGGCGTGCAGCATTTTGATCGCTACGGTTCGGTCCATCAGAACATGTGTTCCTTTGTAAACGGTTCCCATACCACCTTTGCCGGCGACCGATATTACTTTGTATCGGTCGCCGAGTACGGTTCCGATCAGGTGGTCTGAAATGACTGGTGTTAGAAGTGTTCCATCATGGGGACAGACGGCTGCTGTTCCAGTGAACTCCTGGCTGCAGCTTTTGCAGGACTTCTTTTGTAGAGATTTAGCTAGGTCGTCGGAATGCACTTTTAGCCCTTGCGCTCACGGCTGGTTTGCCCCCAACCCTAATATATTCCATGAATCGCTCGCATTTAATCTTAAGTTCTATGTGACTAATTCGAGTTGGATCTTGCTGCAATAATGTGGAGTAGATTGTTGATACTGTATTTGGTGGCGGTAATGTGATTCGGTTGGTTGTAAAAGCAGGACGAAGTTACTAATTTCCTTCTGCTGGCGAGCCGCCTTTGTTGCCTTTGTTGGAGAGTGGAACCAGTCCCTGCGGAACTCCCAGCATTACGGTCGGTGCAGTGCCTGAACCGGAGCTGGAGATTGTCTGCAGTATTCTCAAATTCATGAGGGCTGGGTTGTCTTCAAGCAATTTTGCGGCATTGGCAAGATTGCGCAAGGCCGCCTGTTCTCCCCGAGCCCGTTCGAGTGCTGCTAACCCTTCTTTTTGCGCGCGCACAACTTCGGCGAAGATCTTCTTCAATTCACCTGGAAACATGACGTCCTTCACGTCAATCGCCTCGACTTCCACGCCGAACTCGAGCGCAAGTTGCTTCGATTCATTGAGCAGGTCTTTGCCGATGTCAATTCGCTTGTCCAAGAGCTCATCGACCTTGGCTCGACTGACTGCGTTGCGCAGTGCCAGCTGGACGACTGCATAGAGCGATTGATAGTAATTTTGAACCTTGTGTGTAGCCTTTTCCGGGTCTGCCAGCCGATACTGAATTGACATGCTGACCTTGAGGCTGATGTTATCGGACGTCAGCACTTCCTGTCCGGGAAGCGTAAAGTGGCATGAGCGCATGTCCACGATGGAGACAGTCGAACGTGACTTCAGGTAGCGGTGCGTTCCGGGTTCTAGCAGGCGCTCGAACTTGCCGTTGGTGTAAAGCAATCCCTTCTGGTACTCATAGACGGTCGCCTTTCGCACTGCCGACTTATAAATCAGTGCTCCCCCGAGGGCTAAAATCAGCACAGACAAAGGTTCGTACATAGTGTTCGTTCTCCTGCCGCTAATCTTAAAAGTCCGCCTCCAGGGTCCACCACGTCAGGCGGGGGTCTTAACCCACAGAGCCCGGCGCCGGTTGCCCGAAGGCGGGACCCTGAAGACAAACTTGATGGGAGTCGAACCCGTGTCTGGATAACAGCCAGTTGGTGGAAGCCCGACACGCAGTACCTAAACCGAAGATTTCGGCAAGGCTGCTGGAATCTCCCACTTTATGGAACCATACTCCAGCCGAATCGGCATTAACTGGGCCGGTGTGGCTGGTTGTCGTCAAGCGGTGTGAAGTGCCGAGGTTGGGCATCAATCTGTTGCCCAATCTAAACTACATCGTAAATTGGTCCAATGGTGCAGGTTCAGTTGGCAGAATCTCGACACGAGGTTGGCGATGGACCATGACTACGTAGTATCCACACTATACGCGTGGAAAATTCGTCGTTAATATATGCGCACGTCAGGACCGATCCCTTTCAAGCTCTGCGGATGAACTTCAGATACTCCAAACCACAAGTATTGCCCGCTAGCCTTTTGACGGTGTGTATTGCCGCTTTGCTAGGGTTGCTGCTCGACCTGTCGGGTGGTGCGAGTGCCTTTGCGGAAGCCTCTCTTGTTGCTTCTAATAGCAGCTTGACCTCGCTCAGTGTTGCCGAGCTGGAGAATTCCTATCGCGCTCATTCGATGCGGCGTAACGAGATAGCTACTCGTTTGAGTTGGCTATGGCGTGAGGAAGGCTTCTTGAAAGAAGATTATGAGTACAGCGGTGGTAAAGGGGATATAGTCGCCAATCGGCAAGATTCTCGTGAGATCGAACAGGTTCGCCGGGAGATAGACGAACTTCGCGCCCAACTGTCGAGCGAAAATAATGTGATTCAGAAGATAGGCAATCTCATTCCTGACTAGAATACAAAAGTCGACGGTCCACCGCCATTAGCCTCAGGCTGATACCGCTTCCGTGCCAGGTCGTTAATTGATTGCTATCAGTGTGTGCGCAACTCAGCGCGAACTTTTGCGATTTAGCTCGAGTTGCATTGCCTGTTTAACAGTCGGGTTTCATTCTTTTGTGAGAAAATGACAGCCGACAATGCTTATCTCGCGCTTCCAAGTTTTACTAATTGCACTTGCAGCTGTTTTCTGCTGTATAGGCACGACTTGTGCCGTGCTGTCGAAGCCGTCGAAGGCAGCGGTTGGTCCTCATATCTCCTTTGACAATCCACGCTTCGACTTCGGCAAAGTGAAGGAAGGAACGAAGATAACTCATACTTTTAAAGTCCGCAATCTCGGTGACAGTACTTTGATCATCGAGAAGGTGCTCACGTCTTGCGGCTGTACGGTACCGACCATGAAGGTAAGCAAGATTCAACCCGGCCGTGAAGAGGATTTGACAGTAGTTCTGGATACGTCCATCAAGCAAGGTACGGTGACTAAAGAGATCGAGGTCTATTCCAACGACCCATCCGCTGCCAAGTCATCGGTGTTTATTACGGCCACGGTTGCGAATCTGCACAAAGATCTCAGTGCTGCCGATCGCCTCAAACTGTTTCAAGGCAAGTGCGCGGTATGTCACTGGAAAATGGGTCTTGGGCTCGAAGGGGAAGATCTCTTCAAAGCAGACTGTGGAATGTGCCATGGCGACAAGGCTCAGGGCGCGGTCGGACCAGCGCTTGCGCCGCGGGACTATAACACCCCGGCCGTTCGTGAGCATGTCAAGAAAATCACGTCTTATGGAAGCAAGAAGCACCTTTCTATGCCTGGATTTCTCGAGGATGCAGGCGGCCCGCTCACCGACAAAGAGATTGAATCAATCGTGAAGTACCTGGCGGACCTTTCTGCCGGCAAGAAAGGTTAAAGCTTGACTGTCGTGGTGGTTTCCGCATTGACGTTTGTTATCCTAATCGGGATAGTAAGTCAAAGTGACAATTCCCGCGCAGCGTAAGTGTAGAGCAGTCGTTCAACTCCCTTCAGGGCGACAGGCAAAGAGATGGATACTCCAGCCATTAACTTCAATCAGATGCCTGCTGGTCTGGCAACCGGCCGTGACTCCGCTGTCAGCTTCGTGCCACCTGGTTCGGTCATGGACCTGGAGTTGAAGTACAACGACCCAGAATTCGAATCCAAGCTGCTTGCAGCTGGAGCGGTCAAAGCACTGAACATTGGGGCTTTGCCTCCCGGGGTCAGGCTAGTTTTGGAGTTTGACGAGCATGGATTTTTCTTTCGCTTTGAAGGTGGCATAGACTCTAAGCGGCACTACTACTTTCCCAAAGGGCTAAAGGAGATTCGTGTAAACAGCCAGTTTATTGACGCGGACTTGGAGCGAAAGTGGCTTGTGGGGGGATTGCTGTCCGGGTATAAACACACTTTCAAAAGCCTCGACGCTGAAGCAGAAGTGAAGTCTCTGGTTCACTATTATTGCGAGCTGGCTCAGCTGCCAACTGCAACGATGGACACGCTGATTAACTGTCTGCGTCGAACGGTGGACGGGTCCAATGATCCTTACTTCCGGATTTATCTTGCAGACCTGATAATGGCACGAGTTCTCAAGTCGCTGATCGCAAAGAAGTACAAGTCCAGCGCGGTGACTGTCAATTGGGCGGAAGCGGTGGCAATTGTCGAAAACGTGCTCGATCTCTATGAGAGCGTAGTAAGGGACACTGTAACGGCACTTGACTGTTTGAATTTTTCTGCTTCGGATGCCGGTGTTATGCCGTTATCGGTAATTCCGATGCGTCGTGACCCGAGAGCATTCTGGGCTGGAGCGCACTATCAAGGGAGCAAGCGCGCTGTTCTGCTAAACGACGCAATTCCCAGATTTCGAAGCGAAAATGTCTTGATACTTGTGCCGATTCCAGTGCTGTTGCTTGCTCTTGCCGATGGCAATCGCAATCTCAGCTTGACGGAGTTTCTCGGTAAGGGAGCTGGTGTGGCGCGCTAATGCGCCATTATTGCTCGTCAATCCGGAGCAACAGCAATTCGCCTCGAGCGATTGCCGTCATTTTGACATTCTTGTAGGTGACTGTCTCGACGTTGTCCAGCTCGATCGTCGGTACCGAACGGGGCGTGTTTAACCGTTCTGTTTCGTCTGCAGTCAATTTGGTTGGTCTTTTCGGGTCTATTGTTGTGAAGGGGCGAGCGTGCCTTAGTTCATCGAGATCGACGTGACGCCAGATTGCGGCCGGCCTTCTTGTAACATTGCTGGTCTTGGTTCTGACCGGCGAAATCGACAAGAATATTGCCAGGACTAATGCTAGAAGGATCAATTCCATCTCGGTGTGCTCCACGCAGCCCGTTAGAATCATTCTTCCCCGCAAGCGGGAAAAGTCTCATCAAAAGTTGGAATTTTCTATCGGTGTCTTCCCGCTCTGGAGAGAAAATGAACCGTCGATAGCGCAGACGCGCTGCCAACTAGGGTTGCTACCGCTTCTCCGTCCGGGGTCGCAACAACTATGGTCGGAAAGGCAAAGACGTGAAACTTCTTTTCGAGATCGGCTATTTGCGCTGTATTCTTTCCGTCTTCTCTGAGCCTATCTCGTACCTTGATTGGTATGAATCTGGTGCTGATCATGGAGGCGATCTCTTTGTTGCTCAAGATAGAGCGTTCCATCCGTTTGCATGGCTCACACCAGTCTGCCCCGAATTCAAGCAAAAGCAGCTTCTGGTCGGGGTTCTGAGCCTGACTGTATTTCGCTATCTCAATCCAGGGAATAGCGGCGGTGGGACTTTTGGCTGCGCTAAGTTCGAATGGAATCAAGATAATGCGTACCAAAAGCATGACTGCGGTCAGGATGACCAGATTTCGCGGCATGGTGGCAGTTGAGATGTCGTCAGTTCGTTCCATAGAAGAAATCTCGCTTGTTTGTTATGGCGATGGCACCAACCAGGTAGAGAAGTAGCGTGGAAATATATGCAAACAGCGAACCCCAGGGAAACACCGCCGCATTCGCCGCGTCGTAAACGTGAATGGTCGGCAGTATGAAATCGCCGACCAGTTGAGAAGTCTTAAGCAACAGATCCGTTGCTCCTAGTGAGACTTGATCCGTACCGGACATGTTCGGTCCGGCAATGCTTACAGGCGGCAATGTTTGACCGACAAGCCAGACATAGAAAAGTACAATTGCCGTCGATTGAAACAGCCAATTGCGAGCAAAGATAGTGAGCATGAATGCAGCCGACAAGATGCCTGCATCGAGAAATCGCTCGAGCATCTGCCCCAATACCAATGATAGTGTCCACTCCTCGCCGAAACAACTGCCCAGCAGTGCCACCACAAAATTTTGCGCGGCGGTGATCGCGCCACAAGTAATGGCAATCGCAACCCACTTGGTCAGTACGTATTCCGCTCTGGTCAATGGTCGTGTGAAGAGCAATGAGAGGCATTCACCACCTTTGCCACCGGCGACGGCGCTGTTGCCGGCGACACCCAAACAAAGACCGGTTAGAACGAAGGAAACACCAACCGTTCCAGTTAGCATCTCGAATGTTTGGGATTCGGCAACTCCGTGATACAGGCTGACCCATTTCATGCCGACCGGCACCACAAATCCCAGCAATATCACATATGCGACCTTGATTTGGTCCAAAAAACAAGACATTGTGGTGAACTTCAAAATTGCCAGGTTCATTTGGACTACTCCCCGTCTGTCTTTCTCTCGAACAGCTTTTCTAGCCGAGTTCGCTCTGTCACTGCTTCTTCGACCGGATAGCCCGCTGATACCAACTCTTTGATCAGGCGTGCAGCTTCTTGTCCGCCGTTGACGGAAAATCTTGCCCAGCAGCGATTGCCTTCCTTGAGTGAGACTCCAACTGATTTGGCTAGCTGTGCGACACTTTCCGATGAATGACCGTTGTTCTCGTCATCGGTCCAACGGATAAAGAGATCGTATGAACCGACAGGACTGCTTCTGAGATTTTCAATCTGTTCGATCTTGCCTTGCCGCATGAATGCTACTTGATCGCACTCGCGCTCGACTTCATCGAGTTGATGCGAGTTTATGATGGCGGTAATGCCGGATTTGCGAAAGTTTGCCACCAGCTTTCTTACGACTGCGACACCAGTCGGGTCGAGACCGAGCGTTGGCTCATCCAGCAGCAGCAGCTTTGGTTTGCCGATCAGGCATTGGGCAAGGCTTAGTCGTTGCAACATACCGCGAGAGTATGTTCCGAGTCTACGGTTCCAGGCAGACGGGTCCAATTCGACTTCCCGCAGGCAGGCTGAAATCTCTTCCTGCATGCTTGCCTTGTCACGTTTGGACAGCATGTGATGGTATTCGAGAAAAAGCCGGCCTGTCATCCAGCCCTCGAAGTCCGGGCGCTCCGGGACATAGCCGGTGATTTGGCGAACTGACAGGAAGTCGGCCGGCTTGTTCAAAATTGTGATTGTACCGCTGTCCGGACGCAAGAGACCTAACAAGCACCCAATCAAGGTGCTCTTACCGGCTCCGTTTGGACCGATCAGTCCGAACACCTGACCGTTTTCAATCGAAAGATTAACGCCGTCGAGAGCTCGCAATTCACCGCGTTTGTATGTCTTGACCAGGTCTTTTACTTCGATACAAACTTGCGGTTCTTGCATGTGGTTTTCTGACCGGTAGCAGATACTGACGCAGAGTCCTTATACCCGTGGTCTTAGTTAGATAACCACGTTACAGTTCTTGAATGATAGTGAGCTAGTAAGATAGACATTAGTTTTGGATTCGATACATAGGCGGGTATAACTCCATTTGACCTTTTGGGTAAATGTAAATGTTCTTCAAGGTACTGCTGCAGTTGAGTTTAGTTCTTTCCTGCACTTTAGTGTGTGCTGAACATGCTTGTGCGGAAGCGAAGGGCGGCGAGCCAAGTAAGAATGTGACAACCAATCGGAATTTTTCTTCGCCGAGACCGGAAGCGAACATGTCGCGGAGAAGGGAGCTTTCACCTGGAGAAGATGTAACTCTAGGCGTAAACACTGCGGCAACTCAACCTAAGTGGAGGTTTCCGCTCGTCCAGTTTGCTATTTTTGCGCCGAGCATTCTTGGAGTTGTTAGCTTCTTAATTCTCTTCTTCATGGGGTTGATCAAACTGGTAGCAACTGCCAATTCAGAGACGAAGCAGTCTAGAGTGATACTAGCGGTAGCAATCGTTTCCCTGGTGTTATTCGTACCAGTAGCTCTCTCTCATTATCTGGGCCGGGCGCTCTATGATAATGCTACTTGGATTTTAGTGTGCTTTGCGGGAGCGCCCTTGATTGGAATGCTCTTGGCATTAATTGTTGCGCCTTCTGGGATTAGGAAGTTGTTTGGGTTTGCTATAGCGGCGTTGATATTGAGTCTCGCATTCACTGTTGGGGGCGGGTGTTATGCCGGCTTGTTAGAGACTCAAGAGAATCAAAGAGAATTGATCGAGAGATTGACGAAAGACTTAGAGCGCGAACCTGGAAATGTGTCTTTGTACTGCCAGCGCGGAGAGCTATACAGAGCATTTGGAAAGACTGAAGAGTCAATTCGAGATTTCACTAAAGCGATAGAACTCGATGC
>CAZSNX010000111.1:0-1430 GCA_964607945.1 uncultured Candidatus Obscuribacterales bacterium | reverse complement strand
CACGCAGTCAAGTACTATGAAGAGCGTGCATACGCCTATGAAAAGCTCGGGAAGCTGGAGTTGGCAAGGAAAGATAGACAGAGGGCTCAAGAGCTTGATCCCGATAGATTAGGCAAGCTCGCGGATCAATGTTTGTCAGCAAAGGAGTATAAGAATGCGATCGAGCATTTGAACAAGGCAATCGCGTTAGATCCCGAAGGCGCCTGGTATGTGCAGATGCGTGGATATGCCTACGATGAGTTGGGAAATTACGAGCAGGCTCTTTCCGACTATGCAAAGGCGATCGAGCTTGATCCATCAGGCGCCTGGACTTACAGAAGCAGAGGACTAGTCAATTACACGTTGAAGCGTTACGACCGAGCAATAGCTGATTACACTAAGGCAATTGCCAAGGAAAAGGACTCTTCGGAACGCGCTAATCTCCATTATATGCGGGGTGATGCTTACGGAAAGCTTGGTCAACACAGTAAGTCAATCGACGATTTTGGAATTGCAATCGGGCTGAAATCCAATAGTGCCGAATTCTATACAGCTCGAGCAGCGTCATTTGAAAAACTCGGGGCTGAAAGCAAAGCCATTGCCGATTTCAGCAAAGCAATAGACCTAGATTCGACCAATCGTGTTGCTCTTGTAGGGCGAGCACGAATTTATGCGAAACTTGGAAAGAGCGATTTAGCGCAGGCGGATCAGCAAGTGATCAAGAATTTGGCGAATCCTCCGTACCTAAGCCAGCGAGGAGAGGAGCATCTCAAAGCCAAGCAGTTCGACGCAGCTGTAGGGTGTTTCAATCAAGCGATTGTGCTGGATGCGAAGTTAGCATCAGCATACAGCAATCGTGGAATTGCATATGCAAACTTGGGGCAACAGGATAATGCACTTGATGATTGTAATAAGGCGATTGAATTAGCTCCCCGAGATGCTCAATGTTATCTGCGGCGAGCAGATGTTTATGAGTGGTTGGGACAGAATCAGAAACAGGTTGCAGACTGCGACGCGGCAATCCGGCTAGATCCAAAGTGCGCAGAAGCATATGGCTCTAGAGGATTGGCATACAGCAAGCTAAAGGAGTACCAAAAGGAGATCGAAGACTTTAGCAAGGCGATAGAATTAGCTCCTAATGACGCGCTGTACTATAGAAATCGCGGCACGGTTTACCATAAAACAAACCAGCTCCAGAAGGCGATTGCGGATGACACCAAGGCTATAGAATTGGAGCCGCAAAATGCTCTTCTATACAACAATCGAGCTGCTGTCTATTTCGCGATGAATAAATTTCAAGAAACGATTGAGGACTGCAACAAGGCGATTGAAATCGATTCCAACTTCGTTCTGGCCTACTACAATCGCCAGCGTGCTTACAGGCAACTTGGTATGAACGAGCTAGCGGATAAGGATGAAAAGAAAGAGAAGGTGCTCGAGAAACAAGGGTG
>CAZSNX010000110.1:0-10768 GCA_964607945.1 uncultured Candidatus Obscuribacterales bacterium | reverse complement strand
ATCGGGACTAAGCCTTCCCTTGCACGTACCGGCCGGTGTCGTGATCAACAGATTCTCCTCCAGCCGAACGCTGAAGTTGCCTTCCGTACCACTTATATAGCCGCGAGCATACGCCAGCCGGCAGACGTCATAGAGATCTTTTCGCGCCTGATTTTCGTCCAAGAGCACGTACCAATCCCGAGGGAAACAAGAAACTCATTCTAGCTTTTCAAAGGCGATTCTCATTAAGATCCACCAGTTTGATTAGTGGCGCATAATCGACTTCTGCTGAGAAACTGCTAAAGATTCCCAACATTACAGGGATTTCCATTGCAAGACATTATGTAGAAATGAAGAACTATATAGCAATGAAACGATATCTTGTAAACTTGGGAGCTATATGCGTTGTCCAGATTGCACGAATAGAAACTCCGTAGCCGCAAAGTCTTGTAGCTCTTGCGGGCACAAATTCAAGCGCAAGCCGGCGCCGAAGGGCTTTATTGTCGGCGCTGCGGTGGCGGCGCTCGGTCTGGGCCTCTGGATTGCCGGCTCGGCGATCATTCCCAGCCTGACCGACCCAGAGCAAAATCTCGCACGCGTGGCTAAGCAACTGGGCGTGGGACCGAAGAATTCCGACGAAAACAAACGGATGCGTGAGGACTTCGATCGCGCCGTAAAGGGTTATCTGTCAAAGTTAGCCGGACTGCCGACACCGGAAATTGTAAAAAAATTACAGAAAGCACTTCCGGTTTCGCTGTATGAAGTTCATGCCGTCGAACTACCACGCGGGCTGCGCATCGTAGAAATAGACACCGTCCTGCAGGCCTCCGACTACCTGATCATGAAGGGCAGCTCAGGAAACAAGGTTGTTGCGCTCCCAGGCATTGAAGTTTTTGATGATGCTCGGTTAATCAACGAGTCTGCCGGTCCGATGCTTGTTGCGATCGGACATTCAGGCGGTCAACCGCCTCATCACCCCCAAGTAAAAGTATTTGCTCTTCTGCCGGACGATATAACGGATGAAACAGAAAAGCTATTGCCGCCGATTCGAGGGGAAGGCATTGCAAGATTTGCCAAGAATGGGAAAGACATAGTTCTAGATCTTTCATTGATGTCTCTTGCTCAGCTCGAACAGCTATTTGCTCCCGGCGTGCAATCCGAAGACGGTACGGCGCATCAAAATCTCGACTGGAAAGAAGCTCATTACACATCTCGATATGAGTACGGATCATCTCCGTTCACTGCACTGTACGCGGTGGCACGCTGTATGCGTTATCCGGATCTCACAGCTACTCATCGCCAATTTCTCGGACCAAAAGGCGAGCAGCTCGTGCGCGAGAACAAGTCGCAAGATGCCGGCAGCTTCCGGGTGAAGCGCCTGGCTTCCGGTCCGGATCTCGTTTCTTATCTAATGACGGCCAGCGTCGGCTCATTTGCAGTAGATGTTCAAAAGGTAAATGGTGTCTGGTCGGTAGCTGGAACCAGAAACACACCAGCTAACATTTCGGTCGGCAATGCTCCAGCCCAACCGCCGGCTGTGGCAGCACAAACAGCACCGGTCACGACTGCTCCTATAGAAGAGAAGAAGATTGCCGAACCAATAGCGGCGCAAATTCAGCCGGAACCAGCTAAAGCAATAATTGTAGAAAAGAAACTTTCAGTTCCTGATACGTCAAAGAGTGAGTCAGGCAACTCCAAGGCAAAAGCGGAGCGGGAAGCTCAGCGAGTAGCCGAACAGAAAGCGGCAGAGCAAAAGGCTGCGGAGAAGAAGCACGAGCAGGAGCTCGCACAAGCGAAAGCAGAACAAGAAAAGTTCGACAAACTCAAAAAAGAACAAGCCCGGAAAGAAGCAGAGCGAAAGGAAGCTCAGCGTCTGGAGACCGAGCGCGAAAAATCGAAGAAACAAGTAGCTAAGAATCAAAAGAATGAGGCGGAGAAGAAAGTCGCGATAGCAGCTTCAAAGCCAGCCGAAGCGGACCGACCGACATCGAACAGCGCAGCCATCGGTCAGGGACAGGTAACCGCAGTCGGAACAGTCAATTTGAGAAGCGGACCCAACACAACTGCTAAGCCGGTTACATCAGTGACGAAAGGCGCTCCAGTCGAAATTGTGGGTAAGGAAAACGGTTGGTATAAGGTTCGCTACCAGGGGCAGGAAGGCTTTATCTATGCCGGCTTAGTCGATTTCAAGAAACCTGACGCGTACACAACTGCCACACTTACAAAAGAGCGGCACGTCACTGACCACCACAAAAAGTCCCTTGGCAAACCGCAAGTCGGCGATCGGGTAGTAATATTGGGCGGTCTCGAAAACAACAAGTACAAAGTTCAGTTAGCTAACGGCAAGACTGGCTACGTCGATAAAGATGCCGTTAACGTCTCAATCGATGAGCCGCAGTTCGTACCATAGAGTTGGCGAAAGTCCTGTAGCGACATCATTTTAGTTATCCAGCAGAACCGCTAACCGACTTGGCTCGATTGGAGCGCACTTTCTTAGCATATGCAATAGTTTGCTTGGACAGTGAAATCAGAGTGGAAGACACCATGTTGATTAACTTATTCTGCACCGCATGAGCCGGCACCGAAGACGTGACAACGAGACTCGCCATACAACAGAAGACCATTCTTGCTGCCGGACTTGAGCGATTCCAGTCATTTGATGTTCGTATAATTTTCAACACTTCTGTGTCCTCGTTTCAATCGGCACAATTGGAATTACGATTCCAATTCAAGCCTATGGAGTATTGCAAAACCGGCAAGGCTGGGATTGCCTAATTGCCCGCAAACTAAGGTGCCTAATTAGTTGTAGGCTGCGGTCCCTTGCCGATCAACAGCTTGCCCTGCACCGACGGATGGAGCCTGAGAACGCGTCGTATATAACGATTGTCCGACTCCCATGGACGAGGCACCGAGCCGGTCAACCGTTGGAGGTGTGCCTTTGCGAGGATGTAACCATCCTCGTCTTTATGTAAGAAGTCAAAGAATCCTCCCACGCCAGCAAGATTGATGCCGCTGTCCTCGCCAACTTCCGAACGCATTACCAAAAGCCACTCGCGAATACACAGGTCGAATTGCAACTCGTCGACCTCACCCTGATTTGCCATCTTGCTCTCAAGAGCCTGGGCATACATCTTATGTATGTCTATGTCATCATTGTTCTTCGCCAGCGCCTGCTTACAAAGCGAAATTGCGCGATTGAGCTTGTTTTGACGAAGAGCGAGCTGAATCTGCGAACTTACGCCAAGCAGGGAAGACTGCTCCGACTTAATAACATCGTCATACTTCGCGGTTGGGACATCAGTCAGATCGGGCTTATCATCAACAAAGGGATTGGCCTGACATGCTGTCAAGGCAACATACAACAGGCAGAAACAAAATCCATACAGTACGGAAAAGCATTTCAAGTTCATGGGCTCTCTCAGTCAGCATCGAATTCGCTCACAGCGTCAATCAAACCGCCATGCGGTAAAGCGCTTGTGTCCAGTCCGTATAGCTCGGTAAAGGAACTGTAAAGGCTCCTTTACATTAGTGGTGTAACCTTTTTGAAACGGTTGAGGCGCAGCGGTAGTGGTATGAGCAGCAGCGGTATTAGCTGATGAACGAACAGGAAGACCAATTCCAGGAGCAGCCAGGCGGTCAAAGACCGCGTCTCTTGATTGTGGACGACGACGTCAAATTCACTCGATTGATCGGCCAATACTTAACACGCCACGGCTACGAGGTAACAGCCAGCCATGATGGTAAGGATGGCTTGTCTCTGGCATCAAGTGGACATTGGCATGCCATCATTTTGGATGTAATGCTACCCAGCATTGATGGCTACGAGCTGTTGCGTAAGTTTCGCGATACATCCGATGTTCCGGTGTTAATGCTAACCGCACTCGGAGATGACGAGACGGACAGAATCGTAGGGCTTGAGATTGGAGCCGACGACTATCTTCCAAAGAGCTTCTCTCCGCGAGAGCTGCTGGCTCGCTTGAAGGCTGTGTTGCGACGCACTACTCGAGGTATCAAACCGAATAGCGACTTGTCCGTTGGTGAACTCGTTATCAATCTCACTTCGCACACAGCTACTTTAGGAAATGAACCGCTCAATCTAACGCCGATTGAATTCGATTTACTCGCGGTGTTGGCGCGAGCCAAGGGCCGGATAAAGACTCGCGAGCAGTTGCTCAACGAGATAGCCGATCGCAATTATGATGTATATGACCGTTCAATCGACGTACACATATCGGCGTTGCGCAGAAAACTTCAGGACGATCCGAAAAATCCACGCTACATACGAACAGTGCGAGCAGTAGGCTACATGCTGATTGATTCAACAAAGGTCAACGCATGAAGTTCTCATTTCCACTCTATGTGCAGATACTTTCGTTGCTGTTTTTGTACCTGGGCGTGCTTGCGCTGATCAATTTCATCTGCTTCAACGCGCAGTTTGGAATAGGCTGGGAGGCACTGCTCAAGAGCCCTGTTGGCGATCGCGTGGATGCCGTTGCGGATGCAATCAATGCCGAGCTGAGCGCTTCGTCGGCAAAGAAATGGAACGATGTGCTTAACCACTTTCGTCAGACATATCATGCCAATTTCTATGTCTTCGACATTGGAGGGCAACAGTTAGCGGGCGAGCCAATCACCCTTCCCCAGACGGTAAGCGATCGGGTTGCAGTATTCACTGCGCCAAAGTTTGGGCTATTCACGATGGCGATGCCACCAGAAATGGTTATGTCCGGTAGGTTGATGGTGCCACCGCCGAACGGTGGTCGACCACCCATGCCGCCGATGCCCGCGAGGACGGTAATGCCAGGCTTGCCGGTGATGTCTGCGATGCCAGCATTGCCCGTAATGCCTGCAATTCAACCAATGCCCTCGTTCTCTGTGAGTAGGGTTCCAACTGCGCCGTTTGTATTCGGCATGGCAGGAAAGCCTATACATACGGGATTCATGATGCACACGCAGACCATTTCATCTACCATGCCTACATTTAACATGGGCCGACCGATTTTGCCTATGACAATTCCATTCCCGACTTCGGCGCAATCCGCAAGTGGGGTGTTAAGAGATCCGCGTTTCCCTCGGTTAAATGCTCACGCCGAAGCACTGCATGCGCAAGGGCGATTCATGTTGCACAGCAACAACCCCGATCGCTTTTGGATAGGAACCAAATTTGCGCTGTCCAGCAGCGAATTTCCTCACCATATACCGGCAGTCTTGCTCGCCGAATCGTCGAATTTGTGGCGAACCAAACTGCTCTTTGATTTCCAGTTTGCCGCATTGATTTTAGCTATCGTAATTGGCCTTTCGATCGTCTTCTGGTGGCCATTCATTCACCATCTCACGACCGCACTTTCTCGACTTACCGCTGCAAGCGAGAAAATGGCGGAAGGACAGTTCGATGTGAGGCTGCCGAAGTATCGCTCTAACGAGCTCGGCAGGTTGGCCGAAGCTGTGAATCGAATGGCGGAGCGGCTTGGCATCTTCGTTTCAGGTCAGAGAAGATTTCTCGGAGACATATCTCACGAGTTGTTTTCGCCAATCGCTCGATTGCAAGTCGCAATCGCACTGCTTGAAGAGTCAGTCGGGAAAGAACATCAGCCATTGCTTGAAGACATTCGAGAAGAAGTCGAAGAGATGAACAATCTCGTACACGAACTGCTGGCATACTCCAAAGCCGGGCTTGTTTCAAAGGAATTGGAGTTGAGCAGTATTAACATTGCGGCGCTGGGTGATGAAGTAGTCTCCCGCCTCAACATGGCTAAAGAAGTTGAAATCGAGGTATCTACGGAGCTCTGCGCCAGCGGAGACCCTTTGCTTTTGAGCAGAGCGGTCTCCAATATTCTTCGCAACAGCGCCAGATATGCCGCCAATTGCGGACCCATCTCAATAAAAGCCAGCGCGCAGGGAGCACTGGTCTATCTAATTATTGACGACAATGGACCAGGAGTGCCCGAGGAGGCACTCAAACACATGACCGAACCCTTCTTCCGCCCGGAGCCGTCTCGAAGCCGCAGCTCCGGCGGAGTAGGTCTAGGACTCGCCATAGTCAAGAGCTGCATCGAAGCCTGCAAAGGCACTGTTCATCTCCGCAATCGCCCAGAGGGCGGACTGCAGGTAGAAATGCGACTTCAGCCCAGCCCTCAAAACAACCAGCCGAAGAACAGTTAACCGCCAGTCCAGTCGCAGCTTCAAATCGTAAACGTCTGAACTGGCTTGGGTTTAACGACATTGCCAGGTATGGTATATTAACTTGACCGGGACGTAGCGCAGCTTGGTAGCGCGGCTGCTTTGGGAGCAGTAGGTCGCAGGTTCAAATCCTGTCGTCCCGATAGTCTAAACTCGGCAGTGTTACAGCGTTTCAGAACGCGTGGCGAAATTGTCCATCGTCGCCAGTTCCCTTCGTGTACTCACGGTATACTCTCCACGCAAACAACCATCTCAATAAGTAGTAAGTTTACTTGGCGAATGGAAACGATTGGGCTGCCTGAATCTCGCGCAAGCGATTCAGTATCGACGAGGTCGTCCATGTTTCGCCAGCAATAAGTTCGTTCCAACCGCAAAGTCTGTCATCCGCAAGCAATGCGGTCTTAGCAGAGTCACCCATCGGCTCGCATAGGCACTCATTCATCCAGCCCGCAATATTATCCACGAACAGATTTCCCAATTCGGTCTTCTTCGCAATACGTCCGAAGCGGATAGGTGGTTCTCTGTATGGATCCAGCAAGTGACGCAGAATGTATTCTGCGTCACGCCGCTTATAGTTGTCACCGCTAAGCGTATCTGAAGCGACGGTCATCAATAGATCCCAACCATTTCTAGTTGCCTCTTCGCGCAGTTTTTTCCGATAAAACAGATATTGATCATTGAGCGACCATGCTTGCGCAAGCAGCACCAACACTTGTTCTTTCGGACGAGATAGCTTGTGGTATCCGTGCATACTCAAAAACTCATGCTGCATGGTGATGCGACCGCGCGCATCAACAATTTCCTGGAACCCGATTGTGTTGTTCATCCCAGAATGCGAGTTGTATGCCGATAATATAGGATCTTGCGATTGGCGAAGGTCACATTCACGAAAAGACAAGGCGTTAACCCATACAGGCAGTGCCGGCTGAAACTGGACGAACGCTGTTTGGAATCGTTTCCGGTAACCACTATCGCCACCACCGTCAGACCATTTCTTTAGCTTGCCACCAAGTTGCCGTTCGAAGCACTCGAAAAATTCGGAATAAAGTCGGTCTCTGACCAAGAGATCCACATCGACCGTGCCATCATCGAGCAATACCGGCAAGCAGCCCATCTGTAGGCATAAACAAACATACGTTCTCCATTCCTGAGAATCCACATTCGGGCCAAGCCAGTCAGAAGGACAACCATCGGAAAAGACTAAAAGGTGTGCGATGGTCATGGATTCTTCGTCCCATTGCTCCAGCCCATCGCCTTGTATGCCTTTCCAATGTCGCTGAGGAGGCTTCTCTTTCTAATTTCTCTTTCGATACCTTCGTTTTGAGTCACGGGGGTACTCTTTTCCACCGAGTCAAACGCCAGCCGTAGTACCATGTCGGTCAAAACAACATCAGATATTATGTGGTGGGTTAGCCAGCTTATTGGAGTTTCCGAAAACCGGAGATCGCTCTGTCTTACGGGATCGCCATGAGCGATTTTGTTACGGAGCCTGTAGAAGTCGCAAAACCACCAAGCCGCCTTGCTGTGGGTTTCGTCCTTCATCGTGCCATCATCCTGCAACAATTGTCGCGTCTCTTGCTGGAGGCTTGCCCCACAAAGACGGTCAATCTGATTGGCAACCGGACCACGCTTCTCGGACCTTGAACCGAAAGTTTCGGACAGGATTTCAAAAACAGTTCCAGTCATCACAATCTTGAAGAAGTCAGATAGTTCTTCGGCGTTGGTGTGGCACTCCGCAAATAGTGAAATTGGCCGAATAATCCTGTTTCTAGCTTTGTCGTTTCGATCCAATGCGAACACCTCGCCCAGTAGTTCGAGATACTCGTTGGAAGGGCTCCTAAAACCTTCAATTAGGTGACGTGGTTTAACCTCGCGAACCAAGTCCAAGTGTGTTGCGCCCAACTTGATCCCCACGCTGCTGGCGACGAAGTCCCCGTCGAATCCGGCATGGTACGGCTTGAATCGATCACTGCTTGGGGGAGCCATGGTGTAGCCGGTGGGCTTGATTGCTGTGAGCACGGCCGGCGCTATTGTCGCAAATGTAACTACTGCCGCTGCTTGCGAAACCAGTTCCGCACGATCATCGAATGACATAGACGATGATACTGACTCATCGATGGTTATCATCGCCACCTTACCAGCCGAAGCGTCAAACCGACTGAAGTATCTGCGAAGAACATCTAGCTGGGCTCGATTGTTGACGTTTTGCTCCGACAGCTCGTCAAAAGATTGAGACGGGACCAAGGTTGATCTCTTCGTTAAGATTCGCCCATGGAAAAAACCAGGCACTGAATTTGCCAGAGTCCTGAAGCTGTTGTGTCGAATTAGCCATAGTGGATGTGAAGAACTTCTTTATCGAACTGAGGACATGCCAGACGCATCGCTATCCCTGATTGGAAACGGCTTGATAGAAACGTGATTGCCTTTGCGAACATCATTGCTCGTGCGGACTGGTCACGTCCTGTAGTTGCAAATAAACAACTCAGAACCTACCTTACTCAGATTTTCGGCATTGCAATTATTCATCCCATATTGCAAGCGCCATCGAGTTACATTCGCCCAGTCATACAGCTGCCGAATTTCATCACAGTCATCATATGTGATAAGAAATCGATGCTTGCTCTTCTTCAGAATCGTTGCCAGCCGTTCGTGATCAAACGCATGCAGGCTTCCGTTCCTGCCATATAGTTTCGTGGCAGTGTAATAAGGTGGATCAAGAAAAATGAATACATCCTTGCCCGGTGCTCGTATTACTTTCTCGAAATCTTCGTTCGTAATCTGAACACCTGCAAGAGCCTCTGGCAAGGGGCGAAGACGTTCAATGGAAGAAGCCGTGAACCTTCGCAAGCTGGCAGCAGAAGAAAATCCACCCGCCCGAGTGGTGCCGGAGAAGGTCACTCGATTGAAGAAGAAAAACAGAAAGGCTTCCCGATATTCATCGTCTGGCACTTCCTCTCGTGCCTTCAAAAAGTACTCCTTGATCTGATCTGCGGACTTGAAACGCAGGCGCAATTTTTCCAGATCGCTAGCGAGCTTGTTACAGATGTCCGGGTCTTGTAAGGCCCGCCAAAACGAAACTAGTTCCTTGAACTTGTCATTTATCCAATACGATTTGGCAAAGCCAATGCTCTTGGCATGGCAGAATACGCTGCCTCCTCCAACCATCGGCTCACGAAACTCACAGGCCGACTTTGGCAACATTTTGGCTATCTGTTCGATAGCCTTTTGCTTACCACCCGGATATCGGAGTGGCGATCTGAATGCTTTTTTGCTACTGACAGATGCAGCAGCAGGCAGCGTCTGCGTTGCTGGCGATACTTGATGCATGATGCTATCTTACGACCGGATTCCGCAAATGCCAATCACATTGACCACAAACAATGTTCGTTAATCTATCCACCTTGTATACGCTCGACATTTCAAGAAAGTTCAACGCCAGAGGTTAAAAGTTGTCGCCTTCTCAAAGTCAGGCCGGTCGAGCATTCGAGTACGCCGTGGTCTGCGCCCTTCGGGCCGTAATTGGCGAGTCCGCGATGGCACTTCAGGACAATTCGTGTTCTCAGCTTGCGGCAAACGACTTCTTGTCTTTTCCGCAAAATGTACAGCAGTCCTCAATATTGGCAGCGGAAGCCGCAATCAAACGACTTCTCTCGTTCGAACCATATCTACAGGCTGCAATAGCAGGTACTGAATCTCTCGTACTACAAATGCAACCAGATCAATCTGGCGGATTCGGTGATGTCCGAGATGTCGTAGTTAGTCATGCTCGTCGACAAAATGATCATTACGCAAAAATTGATTTGACGACACGGTGCTTGCTGAATATTTCCGCAAGTTCCCCACGTTTGATTCGTACACAGGCTCGTCGCTGGTGAATTTGGAGTTTGCCCCATTCTCGAATTCAGCGCAAGCAGGATAAGCTGGAAGAAGTCTGACCAAACACGGTCTATATCAAATATTGGTTCCACACGTCTTCAGAGAAGCAGCATATAACGCAGCTTCTCTTTTTTCATTTGCGCCTGTCGATTCGGCTGTTCCAACAAGCACCAAGACGACAGGCACGAGCAACGCGAGCCATTATCGGAGGTTTCACCATACGGTAATGCAGATAAAGAGAATCTCTAGTTATCCCGAATGCCACCATCCGTTGGTCTTTTAAGTACAGGTCCGATCAGCCAGCGCCGGAGAATCCGCTGCAAATATCCGCAAGCACACAAGCATTGCGCACTTTACGTACAGGAGGTTTTTATGCCTAGAAACAACCACAACTACAGATCGAAGATCGAAACTTACCTTTCGGCGATCGATCACGACAGATCTCTTTCCGTATGCCGTCAACGAAAAGGGGCTCAATCTGCAATTGCCCGAGAAGCCATTCGCTGGTATCTCGACAATCTCGATCAAACACGTGACAACAAGATCGAATCGCAGATATCACAAAGCATCAAGAACATGACAGATCGCACCTGCGGAATGCTTGCACGACAAGGTGCTCAAACCGGAACACTGTTCGAGCTAGCATGGCAGAACCATGTAGAGAACGGCGTACAAGATCGATTCGTATCTGCAACAAATCTCGTCAAGTCCAAAATGCGCAAACGCCTGGAAG
>CAZSNX010000109.1:0-10777 GCA_964607945.1 uncultured Candidatus Obscuribacterales bacterium | reverse complement strand
ATCTCTCGCTGGGTTATTTTACGACATACCGGGCATCTACGGGCCGGACTAAACCCACAAGTTACCAAGATATTGAATATCGCCCGGAAAACCGCCGGGGACCAGCTCCAGAATTTTCTTGCCAATCGGAGGAAACAGCGTAAGCCTCTCCAGGTCGGCCAACGGTATGAGGTCTACGCCAGCCAGTACCGGCTCATTGCCGATCTGCATTGTGCCGCCGGTAATTCGTCCCTTGAGATAAATGTTGACTATATGGCGTGAGCGATCGGGAGCGATCGCTTCGGACAGGAAAAGGAACTTCTCAATCTCAATGTCGAGACCGGTCTCCTCCTTAAGCTCTCTGACAGCGCATTCATGAAAGGTCTCGCCATATTCGAGCCGACCACCCGGTAGCACCCAGTAAAGGCGATTACCTTTGCGATGCCTGACGAGCAGGATTTTCCGCTCTTCTGTGACGACAATCACCGACACACGCGTGGTCGGGATGGTGTAACCAGGCTTCCTTCTAACGCGATGTTTGCCCAAGCTTGCCAATCCTTTTAGGTGTTGCCAGTCAATTCTAAGTTCATGACAGGCTGTTTTCCAGCTGCAAAACCATACGCGAAGAAAAATCTCGGCGCATCTGCTACTGTTAGTGGGTGTTTCCGGGGCTGGGGAGTGCTCGCTGGTGAGCGTTGACGAACTCAAACAAAAACTTTTGCAAGTAGAAACAGAGGCGGTGGCCGAACTCGAAAAGGCGGAATCGACTGCAAGGCTCGAAGAGCTGCGTCTGGAGTTTCTCGGACAGAAAGGCACCTTGACTATGGTGCTGCGCGGACTGGGGGCTCTGAGCAAAGAAGAAAGGCCAGCAGTCGGCGAGCTGGCAAACAAAGTAAAAGAGAAAATCAACTCTGAGCTATCCTCCCGCAAAGACAAGCTTTACAGGCTCGAGCTGTCCAAACGCCTCGCCGGTGAAACGATCGATGTCACGCTGCCTGGCACCGGTCCGGCGCTCGGGCACCAACACCCGCTGACTCTGGTCACCGAACGCATCGTCGAAATTTTCTACGGCATGGGCTTCGCATTAGCGGAAGGGCCGGAGGTCGAGACCGAATACTACAATTTCGATGCCCTCAACACTCCCGACGATCATCCGGCTCGAGACGAACAAGATACCTTTTACACCGACGCCGGCTCTTCGGTGGTATTGAGGAGCCAAACATCGACCGTACAGATTCGCATAATGGAGCAGCACAAACCGCCCTTGCGTATCATTTCGCCTGGTCGCGTTTACCGCAATGAAGAGATCAATGCGCGCAAATATCCGATCTTTCATCAAGTTGAAGGTCTATTGATCGATCGCAACGTCACCTTCGGGCAACTGAAGGGGACTCTCAATGAGTTCATTCGAGTATTTTTTGGACGTCCGCTCAAGACCAGATTTCGTCCGGACTTCTTTCCATTCACCGAACCAAGCGCCGAACTTGACAGCCAGTGCCCGTTTTGCCTAGGCGAAGGCTGCCGGACCTGCGGGCATCGCGGTTGGTTGGAATTGCTCGGCTGCGGCATGGTAGATCCAAATGTCCTGAAGGGTGTCGGGATAGACCCCGACGAGTGGAGCGGCTTCGCTTTTGGTATGGGTATCGACAGGATTGCCATGCTGAAGTACGGCGTAAGCGATATTCGTAATTTCTGGAGCTCTGACCTTCGCTTTCTCAAGCAGTTCTAAATCTTTTCCGTAGCCGTGATAAAAGGAGCTTTTCAAGGTGCGTCTTTCATTCGATTGGTTGCTTGATTACGTCGACGTTTCTGATTTGACGCCGGCGGAAGTCGCGGAAAAATTGACGATGGGGGCCTTCGAAGTCGAAGAGATCCGCAAAGTCGGCCCTGATATCAGCGGGCCGGTAGTCGTCGGCGAGATAGTGGAAATCAATCCGCATCCGAATGCCGACAAAATCCGCCTGACCAAGACAAGGGTTGATACCGCATCCGAACCGCTCGAAATCGTTTGCGGAGCAAGCAATATTATCGTTGGGCAGCGCATCCCGGTTGCATTACCCGGTGCCCGCGTGATCAATCGGCACGACGGCAGTGCCTTGCAAATCAAACAATCCAAGATTCGCGGAGTGGTATCGAATGGGATGCTATGCTCGCCGCCTGAGCTCGGTATTACAGATGGTGACTCGGAAGGAATCTTGATCCTGCCGAATACGCCGGCGCTGGGAACAGACATTATCGAGCTGCTCAGACTCTATCCCGACTACGTTTTCCATGTCGGCACCCGCTCGAACCGTGGTGACGCCTTGAGCGTAATCGGACTGGCCAGAGAAATAGCCGCCTTGCTCAACAGACCGATGCGAGAGCCGAAATGGCAGCTGCCGGAGCCTGACGAAACCAGTGATGCAGTTGAGATCAGAATAAACGACAACCAGGATTGCCCCTTCTTCAGCCTGCGAATTCTGGCAGGTTTGACTGTCGGTCCGTCTCCCTTGAAAGTAATTAGAAGACTCGAAGCGATCGGAGTCAGACCGGTAAACAATGTTGTCGATATCACCAACTATGTGCTGCACGAGCTGGGACAACCTTTGCACGCCTATGATCTGGCTAAATTGGGCGGCCGGACAATGGATATTCGCCGCGCCCGTGCCGGTGAACTGCTATCGACAATTGACGGCAAAGAGCGCCGGTTGACCGAAGAGGTGCTGATTATCGCCGAAGAACAAGGACCGCTGGGCGTAGCCGGCGTGATGGGCGGCAAGGATTCGGAGATAACCACTCAAACCAAGTTCGTCGCCCTGGAGGCAGCCTCATTCCATCCGGCCAGAGTGCGGCGAGCCAGCCGTCTATTGGGGTTGTCGAGCGACAGCAGCCAGAGATTCGAGCGCGGGGTCGATGTCGGCGGCGTACGCCGCGCGTCAGATCGAGCTGCCGCCTTAATTTTGGAATGCTGCGGCGGTTACCCCGGTCGCATTACCTGTGGTGGCAACGACCAGGTTAATTCCGTCCAGGTAGGATTCCGGGTCGAGCAGCTGAAACGACTGACCGAGATAGACTTGCCGGCGCAAGGTGTCGCCGATCTGTTATCGCGACTCGGATTAGAATCGAAACTGGTGAATGAAAAGCTGCTTAACGTAAGCATTCCCAGTTACCGCCGAAACGATTTGACCAGAGAGATCGATCTCATTGAAGAAGTTTGCAGGCTTTGGGGCTACGATCGCATTCCGGCCTCGATGCCCAACTCGACAGCCGCTCCCGATCTGCCTGACAAAACCGAGTTGAAGGTACGGCAAGCCCTCTGTGCATGTGGCTTGAGCGAAACCTACACTTCCAGCCTGACCGGGGTCGACCCGATCGGATTAGGCGGAGACGGGATTCAAACAGACAATACTGTGCGTGTTCTCAATCCGCTTTCAGAAGACCATCAAGTGTTGAGAAGCAGTTTAATCCCGGGACTTGTGAGAGCAGTCGCCTTCAATCGCGATCGCAGCGTCGGCGATGCCTGGTTGTTTGAGATCGGCAACATTTATGAGCGCAGCGGCCAATGCTCTAAGCGCGAAACCGGAGTCCGAGAAGACCGGCGAGCCGCCGGCGTGATTGCCGGAACTCGGCTGCTTTCCAGTTGGAATGAGAAAGACGATGGCGAGTCCAAATCAAATTCCGACTCGGCTGCCTCCAACTTTTATGAGGCTAAAGGAGTAATCGAAAATCTTCTCAAACGGTTGGCTGTCAGCGCATCCGGCGTCGTTTTCCAGAAAGTGAACGATCCGCCTGCGCACTTCCATCCCGGACGCTGTTGCGAAATTCAATTTAAAACCGGTGCCCGAACAATCGTCCTGGGCACTTTGGGCGAAGTCCATCCGGCTGTTTCGGATAGATTGTCCCTTCGGTCGGCGGTGGCGCTCTTTGAGCTGAGCTTAGAGGCACTGCGCTCGGCCGCCTCCGAGCCGGCCTTCACCGAGATTCCGGCTACACCATCGGTGGTGCGCGACTTGACCTGCGATCTGCCGCAATCGGTGGAAAACGGTTCGGTTGTAACCTTAATTACCGAAGTATCCGGACCGGAGTTGAAAGAGATCAATCTGGTCAGTGTCTTCCGGCTGCCCGGAGATCTCAAGAGCCACTCGTACCGCCTTACGTTTCAGCACCCGGAACAAACTCTGACCAACGAGCAAGTCGAGCAGCGGCTGGACAAAGTCCGCCAGGCATTAGCCGGCCAACTGTCGGCAGCATTTCGTACTTAATTAGGATTTAGATTCGGCTCGATAGAAAGTCGCCTTCGAGCGGCTTGATTACCTTCAGGCGGGTATATTAGTTACCGTAGGGTAAAAGGCTGTTAACCTTGAGAATCACGAGCGGACTCCTGACCGAATGTACAGACTAGAAACCAATCCCAATCGCATCTTGATCGTCTTAGTACTGGCTGCCGGCCTTGCTGCGGCCTTCTACTTTCCGCAGCAATATCCCGAGAAAATAGTCGAGATACCGGTGCTGGCTCTCTTTGTCGGCGAATTGGGGCTGGCTCTTTTCCTGAGCCTGCTTTGCTACGAAAATGCCACCCCCCAGCAAATCCTCAAACTCTCGACTGCAATGTTCGGATTGACGATGTTTGTCGGCGCAATCAGCAATTCGGTCGGGCAACTGACTCAAATGCTTCCTGATTCCTTTGTATTGGTCAGTTGGGTCCAGCTGATAATCATGAATACGGCCGGGATAGCAAGCACGCTCTGCTTCTATCGCCTGCAAATGCCGGAAGAGTCTAAAGCGCTGCGATCGCGATTGACAGAGCCAATTCAAGTTCAGCCGGCCTCCGGGCGTTCCGAAGGACCAAGAACCGTTACCTCAGACACTTCGGACTCCGGACCACCTTCGCACGATTTCACTCCGGTGGAGCAAAATGCCGGCGAAGCACCAGCACAAGAACCCAAGCGCATTCAATCGGTCAAGGAGATTCTGGAGAGTCTCGACATCTCGAGAATCATGCGGTTGGAACGCTCCATTCATCCGCCCGAGCCGCCTTCGCTCGAAACCCTCTTTAAAGAAGAGAATAAGGCAGCCGAAGCTGCGGCTGCAGCCGACACTCAGGCAGCAGGCACGGAGAAGGATGCGGTTGTCTTGCCTACGGGCAAACGCCCTGATGTAGATCAATCCTTTAATTTCTCGCCTGAAGAGTTAAAGGCAATCGAAATGAAAGACTCACTGGCCGAAAGCACCATCTTTGCGCCCGAGCAAGCTCAATTCGAGCCCGATCTCGGCCTAGACGACGATCAACCGATTACCGAGCGCCTCGACCTGGATCAGATTCTGGGCATGGAGCAATCGCTTCAACCCGAGCGCGAGCCTGAAAGTTATGGACTCGACAAAACGCTGACAGAGCTTTCACCAAGCCGGCAGAAAGCCGAGGAGAAAAGAGTCAATGACTCCGAGCCTGAGGTGATTGTACTGTCGGCAGCACACGCACCGCTTGACTTGGATGCCATTCCATTGGGTGCTTCGCCCGCGGAAGAATCAGAGATTATTGCGTTGTCGGCGATACCGGAGTCAGATCAACAGCCGATTGCATTGACGGCTGCTCCTGAGCCAGAGCCAATCGCGCTGCCGGGCGTCGCAGAACCAGATGTGATTGCGCTGGCTGCTCCTGCCGATTCAGTCGACCTCGAAGTGATACCACTTGCAGGCGATCGATTCGACGACGAGGAGATGATTGCATTAGCCGCTGAATCTTCCGAGCCGGTGATCTCCCTTTCGGCCGCCGCGAGTTCAGAGGAAATAGATGCCGTAGTGAAGCTGGCGGCAGAGAGCGCGAGAAATGAGCCGCCCCCACCACAGCCAGAGCCGAAGGTGAAGACGAGCGCAGATGTTGCGGCCGGTTCGCCGGTGCCGAGCCTGCAAGAATTGCTGAAAACCGAAACGATGGAAGGTCCGCTCGTACCGCTCGATGAGACGCCGGCAAGCAAAACAGCAAGCGATGATGCTCTATCTGACGTCAGCTCGTCTTCCGATTCGGACGACACGGTGTTCGATGAAGAGGCTGTCGCTGAAGATTTGGACAAAGCCTTCAAGAAATTAGTGCCACGCGAAGCATTGCGCGACGTCTCGATTGAAACGCTTCGACAGTTGAGAGAGTCGAGCGCGGCAAGCAAGGCAAGCGATGAAGAATTCGTCGGCCCGGGTTTGGCCTCGCCGGCAGCAAGTGCGGAAATCGCCGATTTGATAAGGAGCCTGGCCGAGGAAGACCTCGATCGCGAAATCGCCATTCCCCCCGAAAAATCCAAGCCGCAAGCCGCCGAACCCAAAGAGGTAAAAGACTTCGGCAGGCTATCGGCCAAAGCAAGCGCAAAAACATCTGCGGAGCAAGACAGCACGGGCAGCATGAAGACGATCGGCAAGATGCTGATCGACACGCATGCAGTTGAGAACATCATCAAGCAAGGCGAAAAGCGCAGCGGCGGCATGACTACCGCCAAGATTGTGAGCGCCAAACGAGGAGAGGCGATTAGATCTCTGCTTTCGTACATAGACAACTATCCAGGAGTTACCGGCAGCCTGATTGTGGGCAACGACGGATTGGTAATTTCATCGACCGTCGACGCCGCTCTCGATAAAGATTTACTTGGCGCAATGTCGATGGCCATCCACGGCAATTCGTCCATCGCAGTAGACAAGCTAGCCATGGGCGGACTGAAAGAGATTGTTTTGTGGTCCACCGACAAGCTGACCCTGCTCAAGAAATTGGACGACGGCATTTTGGCTGTCTACTCGGATACACCCGCTGTCAGCCGCCTGGATGGGCTGCTGAAACTCTTGTCCTCTCTAATGAGAGAGACATCCGACAAAGACACAGCTGCTTCCGGTAAAACCGAGCCTGAAAAGGCCAAATCGGAGCCAGCCAAGCCTCCAGCGCCAGCTGCCGAAAAGGCTTTGCCGTCCGAGTCAGCCGCAGTCGAACAAAAGAGCGCTGAGTCCGGCTCTCGTCCGTACATTCAACCGTCGCAGCAACAAGCCCAGGCTAAACCTGCCGCAACCGAGTCGGACACCGGCTCGGGAGATAGTTCTGCCAATCGGGCAGCAGTAGCCGCTGACCTGGTCAGAGACTTAATCGCCAGCTTATCTGTACAGCAGACCGAACCACCGTCGGTCAATCCGGCGGCCGCCCCCGCTGCCACCGTTCAACCTCCCGCTGCAGCCGTTGCTGCCGCCAAGCCGGCTGAGAGCGCAGAGCAAAGTACGCTGCGCAAGCCTGAAGAAGGCGTCAAACCGGCGGCACCGACAGCAACACCTACCAGCTCACCGCCGGAACCAAACGCGGCAAAGAGCGTCGTCGAGCCGTCACTTGCAGCTCCGGAAGGCAAGCCGGTGTTGCCGGCGGAGCAAGCCGCACCGCCGGCAACACCAGTGAATTCAGTCAAGGAGTTCGGGCGTCTTTCAGCTTCATCGGGAGCATATCCGGTCCTCGATCACTCCACAGGCTCAGGCAGCATGTCTATAGGCAAAATGCTGCTTGACGTTCAAGCCGTATCCAATATCATCAAAGGCGCCGATAAGAGAGGCAGCGGTTTAACTACCGCGCGCGTAATCAGCGCCGCTCGTGGCGAGGGCATTAGATCGCTTTTGAGTAAAGTCGATACTTATCCAGGCGTGTCCGGAAGCCTGATTGTCGGACACGACGGACTGGTAATCGCTTCGACCTTAAGCCCTGATCTCGATAAAGACACATTAGGAGCGATGGCGACATCGGTTCACAGCCACACCAACGTTACAACCACCAAACTGGAACTCGGTCGCTTACATCAATCAATTCTGCAGTCAAATGACAACATTACAATTTTGACCAATGTAGAAGTCGGGGTACTGGCTGTTTTTACAAGATTTCGCGAATTGGATAGACTTGATGGGCTGCTGGAAGCGATCGAACAGACCGTGCAAAGTTGAACAGCAAAGGCCTTGCGGTGTGCGAAAATGTGAAACTGATTGCAGGCTCTACCGATCCGAAGGAGTTCAACGATGACTACGCCTAGAGAAGAGGTTTTGAAAGTTCCACAGGCAGGAGAGGAAGCACCAAAATTCAAGGCGCACGCTTACCCGTCCGGGGAGTGTTCACTCGAAGAGTTTCATGGCAAGAAGAACGTGATACTGGCGTTCTATCCCAAAGATATGACGCCTGGTTGCACCAAAGAGATGTGCGACTTCTCGGCCGACCTGTCAAAGTTCAATGATGCACAAACTCAAGTCTTTGGTGTTTCCTGCGACACTGTCAAGAGCCATGAGGAGTTTGCAAAAAAATACGATCTCAGCGTTCCCTTGTTAGCCGACGAGGATGCTGCGCTCGCGAAAGCTTACGGGGCCATACGGGACGGGGCAAGAATGGCTAATCGCTTGTTATTTGTGATCGACAAGAATGGAGTGGTTCAGCACGTTTTCGAAGGAATGCCCAACAATGCAGAACTGCTTTCAGTGGTGCAGCAGCTGCCGTAGGGTGGAAGTTGTTATTCCTGCATATCAGCTAAGACATCGGCACGGTAATCAGGCATCGACAAAGTAAAAGTAGTACCGACACCGGCTTCACTAGAGCAGAGCAATTCGGCTCCGTGAGCATCGGCTATCTGCCGGCAGATGTACAAACCCAGCCCGGAGCTGCCAATATGCCGGGTAGCATCGTTTGCTTTTTCGCGAGAGTGAAATCTCTCAAAGAGATGTTTCTGCTTCTCCTTGGAGATTCCCGGCCCGGTGTCGGCAACCTCAAAAACAGTTTGGCCGCCACCACTGAAGACACGCAAAGTAATCACACCGCCGGTCGGAGTGTACCGCACCGAATTACCAAGAAGATTCGTGATAAGCCTCCTGAGAGAGAGACGATCGGCTGTTATCTCGCAGGTCTTTCCCTCGCACTCAAGTTGAATCGTCAATCCGCCGTCCCGAGCCAGTTCTTGCATCTCTTCAATACAAGAACCGACAATCAACAATAGATCAACCCTTTCAAAGACCAGCTGATAGCCGCTTTCGAAGCGATAGACGTCGACTAGATTGTGAACCATTTCCAGCAGCACTTTGTTACTGTTCCGCAAAGTCGAGATCAATCTCTTCTGCTCGTCGGGAAGTTGCCCGGTCCGTCCTTCCAAAAGCACCCTGTAGACGATTTCCGCTCCCACCAGCGGGTTCTTCAGGTCATGCGAAAGCCTGGTCATGAACTCTTCACGCAGCTTGGATGATTCGAGCTGTCGTTCGACTTCAACCAGCTTGTTCTTAAACTCGCTCTGCAAGCCACTCATAAGATCATCGAAGCTAGCCGCGAGATAACTATTCAGACGTGCCCGGTCGACTTCTAGAACCGCCAGCTTATTGAAGGCGGAAAGTTCGCTTTCTTCGTCGGCACGCTCGTCAAAGTCAGCCAGCACTCGATTAATCCGGCGCATGAATCCGCCCGGTTCGACCGGCTTTCGCACGAAGATGTCTTCACCGATTACTAAACCTTCAACCGTATCCTTCAACTCAGCCAACTGAGTAACCAAAACGACCGGCACCTGTGAACCGCCGCTGTGTGACTTTATCTTTCTACACAGCTCATAGCCGGACATCTCAGGCATTACAACGTCTGTCAAAACAAGGTCATATCTGGAAGCACAAAAGCGTTCGAACCCCTTCAGCCCGTCTTCGGCCAAGTCCACTTCAAATCCGCTCGTCTCGAGAATCAACTTGAGTTGAGCAGCCTGAACCGGGCTGTCTTCCACTATAAGCACGCGCTTAGCGCGGCGATCATCCCAGATACCTGCCAACGTCCCATCTTCCCCGACGCTTGCAGCCCACTATCTACTATCAATCCAGCCCAACTTAGATAACTGCTCTTATCCTACCAATTTGCTGCCAAAATACGGCAAGCACAGGCAGACAATTCACCTAAGTTCTACATATTTTCCCGACATCAACACTTGACATTGATGCCCGCCAATTGAACACACCTTTTAGCCAAATGCCCCAAGCTAGTTGAGCCGGGATCTAGTCGCATTAATCTAGTCTGTCACTATTTTTCGGCTGAAACCCATTTCGCTTTCAATTCGAGCGGTCCCTCCGCGGAAAGCTTGCTTTCTGCCAGCTGCACCAAACTGGAAACTGATATCTCCAGAGCCTGCGCCAGTCGACTGAGGTTTTTTACAGAGATGCTCCGGCCGCCACGCTCAAAATCACCGATGTAAGAGCGATTCAGTCCGCTGCGAAATGCCAGGTCATTCTGCGACATACCCAGCTCATCACGCCGACCTCTTACAACCATGGCAATCGCCACAAGCATCTGATCGTGTACCGTATCCACAAAAGCAGCCCCCCTCGCCGTGGAGAATTCGGATCAAACGGTAGCTAGAGGCGACGCCCCTTTCGCCTGATTCATCTATTCACCTACAACCAAGTCCATACTAGAATTCATTCTCTATCCTAGAAATCAGCAACACATGAAAGACCCCCCATTCGGGGTATAGTTTCGGGCGCTTCATTTGATATGCAGGAGCCGTAAGGCTCACACGTCTGCGATTTCAGACAATACTTAAATCAATTCTTGCTCGCGCCGGCACGATCGAGCGCATCTAAAACTATCTGGGCAGTGATTACTTCCGGCAGCACAATCGGCTCGGTCGGGCGACCGGCTGGAAAGATGACGTAGAGTGGAACGCCTGAACGTCCGAATTTGTGCAGCAACTCCGATATCTGCGGATCTTGCCTGGTCCAGTCCGCTTTCATAGTGATCACATTGAGCAGTTTCATTTTCTCCACCACCGGCTTTGTGTCTATGACGGCTTGCTCATTTACTTTG
>CAZSNX010000108.1:0-10808 GCA_964607945.1 uncultured Candidatus Obscuribacterales bacterium | reverse complement strand
GCGCGCAGCCAGGCTGAGCGAACGATTCGGCGCCGCAATCGTGAATCGAGCGACTTGTCTTTTGCCAGTTGCAGCCATAACGAAAGTGGCAGGTTGCAATTGAGATCATTTGCTATCGCGAGATCTGCTACGGGTGTTTCGGACCAGTATAGGGGCTTACTTTCAACGTTCAAGAAATTCTTTGGCATCAAAAGTGAGTTCGAACTGGTCTCAGGCGGTGTAGCAAAAGCATGGCTGAGGTATTGCTCAACGGTTGGAGCAACGGCTAAAAATTGCGCTCGAAACAAGTTGACCGTGCTCGGTGGCAAATCTTTGCGATTTAGAATCGCGACTATGCGTTGTCGCGATTCAACTGGTTTGCCTTGTCCAATTAGTGCATCGATCAGGAAAAAACTTGCAGTCAAATAGGCTGGTGATGATGCCGGTACTTTTGTTGTAGCTTCCAGTAGGTCTTGCTGCTCGGGCGAGCGTAGCCCGTTGCTGCATAGGGCCGCCACAAGCCAGTGGAGGGAATGAGTCTTGCGCCATTGCTCAATGGCATGGACGGCGCTTCTCTTCCGTCCCTCGGTGAACTGTTTTTTCTCGTCATCGTTGTAGTATTCGAAATCGACGTCAGCCTGCTGGATGGTTGTAAGCCAGTCTGTCAGGTCGTGTTTGGCCAGTAATAGTGTCTCTTCCTGAATCTTCCCGGCATCCTGGCTCTGATCGCCATTGCCGCCGCTTGCCGGCGCTTCGTCCATCGTGTAAGTAAGATCACCGACATCGCCGCCGAATCTCTGGCAATGCTTGGAGGTAACCGACTTGACGAGATAGTCCAGCAAATCGGTTCTGCTCATCTGACTGTATTTAAGCGGGCACCACAGATCCATTAGGTCTTCCCGGATGCTCCGGTTCTTTTCGTCCTTCAGGAGCGACTGCAGGTAAGTCAATACCTGATCTCGCGAATCTTTCTTGCTGTCCGGAAGTGCTTCGTTCATTCGGCATCGTGCCACTAAATATGATGCCAGAGTCTGCCATGGCGACTGCGCATCTGCGGCAATTTTTTCGAACAGCTGTACTGCTTTTGCATAGTCCTTGGTGTAAAAGGTCGCCGCGGCGATCTGGTACGCTCGATCGTAGCGAGACAGCGCATCGAAGTTTGCGCCTAGAAGACCCGGTATCTTTCCCTTTCCATCGGCTCCAATTCCAAAGACGGCATCCTGTCCCTTTATCCATTCACGCACCGCTAGGCTCTTCAGTCCATAACGTTTAATGCGGTCTTGCAATGTTCGGGTGGCAACTAAAAAGGCATCCGAGCCAATAGTTTGCCTTGAGCTGTATTCGTCAAATGGGCTGTATTGGTTGGGTGAGCTTCGGTCATTGATGCCGAGAGCCTTCGCGCGAAGTTTCAGGTACTCATCCACTTGATCGATGCTGTCGTCACCAGACCAGGCAATGGTGTCCTTTAGTCTTCTGTGCCAAAGTCCTAAAATGCTCGTTTGTTCGGCACTGTCCAGTGGATTGTCGGTTAGGTAGCGATAAACTACACAAAGATATGATTTGGCCCATGCCGGTTGAATCACACCGAGATTTCCAGCGGCTAATTTTTTCAATGGCAAGTCCGGATGCGACGTATTGCAGATAATCGCCACCGGAAAAATCGGGGCGCATGCCACTGCCGGTAATATCGGTGCTAAAGTGAGCCACGCAATAAGAAAGATAGTTATGCTTCGTTCGGCGACTCGTTTCATCGGCTCATTACCTCTTCTTTTACAACTTTGAAGCGTTCCCTTGTCCAGGGGAGGGAATTAAAAATGTACACGTTGACAGGATGCGCGAAGAGCACCAGCTCCTTCAATCGGCGATTTGTATAACCTTCATTTGCTGAAATGCCGATTGAAACTTTGGTACGTCCGCCGGTTGCAAGTTGATGATCTTTCAGGAGCGACAGCACTTCGTCGCGCGAATTTCCCATGCTAAATAGCATTGCTATCGCTTCGTCGGGTGCTGAATTGCCGATGTCCAGCCAACGATCGAACAGGCACCAGGATGCCAAAGCCGTTACTGCAATTTGAGTTTGTGGGTGCAGTCTTTCTCTCATAAGCCTCAAAACAGAACAGAAAAATTGACGTTCAGATTCTTTTGCGTCGAAGTCCAATTGAATCCTTTTGCATCGGTGAGCTGTTTGATATTGCTTGATGATATTGACTACTTCGCCAGCCGTCGAAGCAGCTGGCTGTCCTTTTGAATATCGGCTTTCAATACGAAAGACCGGGGTGGTTTTCATGACCTTCGGCAGCTTGAGCGAATGTAATCGTGGCTTAAATAGTGTTTCATGATCTCTAAGAAAAATCGTACCGGCGTAGAAGGCTACAGATGCTTTGCAGCCCTCCAAGAAGCTCAAGTCTTCATACCTGTCCCAAGCCCAAACCGTGATGTTTGGCTGATCCGCAGGTGGCTGATTAAAGACTCGGCTGGCGGCGCCTGTTACCAGCACAACGAACAATACAGTTGCGATTGACAAAGGTTGCAGTAATTTTCGCATTGCGACCTTCTCTGCCTTGTGCGACGCTCGATTCGAAGCATTGTACTTTACAAACTTGATTGATGAATTGCATCGATCGAATGCGACGAATGCGCTTGGCAGTGTTCCGGTGAGTCGGGAGCGAGGTCGTCAAATGGTGCATGTAGCTATGCCCGAGCCGTGATGTCAACGGGCTTTCAATTAATGCAGGTAACTTGAGACATAAAGTATCCTCGTTCGGTCTCTCCTATGCGAGTTGAAAAGTCGTGATGACAAGCAATGTGAAGGACGTAGCCTTTAGGCGTACGATCCGGACTCCGTCGGCGGTCCAAAGGATATTCTTGAGTCTCTTCATGTTTGTCTTCTGGACATCGACGCTGCCGAGTTCGGCCGATCCCGATCCTTCTGCCGGCATAGCTACCCAGGCAGCAACTGCCGATGCTCATAGCGGAGCGCAAGTCACGGGAGAGCAGGCGGCTGCTTCTGCGGCACAGGTTCCGCTTGACCTGTCGAGTCAAACTGACGTCATGCGTATCGACTCCAGTTTATTGCCGAATGGCGCTTCCGCCACAATCAACGTCGGCGGCAGTCAGACAGTGGTTCGTGCCGGCGATCTGATGACCGCTGCGGAATATGCCGCCGTATTGCAAGTTGTTCATTCAGGCAATCAGAGCCTTGTTCTCGACAGCGTGGGCAGAGCTACAGGTGGAAGCTTAGTACTTAACGCAATCGTTGGCAGTCAGGGTGCAAATGCCGCCGTCGCGAGTCTCATGGTGCCTACC
Source organism: uncultured Candidatus Obscuribacterales bacterium (assembly GCA_964607945.1). GTDB lineage: Bacteria > Cyanobacteriota > Vampirovibrionia > Obscuribacterales > Obscuribacteraceae > JAGVKB01. The sequence goes on along the minus strand of CAZSNX010000108.1, from coordinate 7,523 downwards.
GGGGTGACAGCAATTCATGATTTCGCAACTAACAGCGCATTGAATGTCATGGGCGATTTAACCAATGCCGGAACTTTCTACGCTCTTTCGTCGAATCCGCAAGTCTCCAACGCAACGATTGCCGGCAACAGCTTATTCAATCAAACAGGAGCCTTGTTGACTTCAGTTGCTCCTGCTGGTGGAATCGCTGGTTTTGCTTCGCTCTTTCCTCTAAATCTATCGATCGTCCTGCAGAACAATCTTGTCAATCAGGGATCTATCTCGAGCTCAGGCAATCTCAATATTGCCGCTGCAAATGTCACTAACTCCGGCATGCTCGCTGCTGCCGTAAACACTGCAGTCAGTGTCGCAAACCAATTGCAGAACACTAGCACCGGTCAAATCATCGCGGCCAATGCGGTAAACATCAACGCCGGTTCGTTGGTCAATTCCGGTCTAATCAGTGCCCAGGGAGCCAACTTGGCGATCGCCGGTCTGTTGAATAACGCTCTGGCTATTAATAACGTCAGTGGACTGATTCAAGCAAATGCAGCACAGATCCTGGTCAGTTCGACAGCGGGAATAGATTTGACCGGTGGTACCTTGAGCGCCGCCAATTTGAAATTTGCATCTCCGCAATCACGCGTTGCGATAGACGTGGACAGGTTAGATGGACCGGTTTCTGTAAAGGGTGACTTCGCAAGCGTTAATGTCGCCGGCGGCAACTTGCATTTGGTAGAGGTCGATGTTTCCGGTGACCCGATTTTCTCAAACAACAGTTCGGATTTAACGCTTCCATCAGTAATCACCACTTCCGGCGGTCCACTTACGGCAATTGCTGCCGGTAGCATTTTGGGAGATCCCACCAGCGGAACCACGATCGATACCAGGGGCTCCGCTGGTGGAGACGTCATAATGATCGCCGGAGCAAATCATGGACCAGGCGGCGGCGGTATTATCGTTACCGGGCCAAGTGGCTTGACAGGCAGCATCCTGGGCATCAAAAGCATTAACACGTCCGGTTCCCCATCCGGCAACATTGTTCTGGCAGCCTACGGCGGGAGTGTCACGGTTAATGGTTCGCTAACAGCTCAGGGCGGCAATGAGTACACTCCACCATCCAATTCTCCAAGCTTCACTCTGCCCGGTGGAATTGTGATCACTCCGCCCTCCTCCGGAGGCAACAATAATCAGGCTCCAGTGGTGAAAGGGCTGGTTCGAATCTTCGCTCCGGAGGGGGTGCATGTCGGAGACATTACTACTGACGGTACAAAACCGGCTATCAATCAAGTTGAAATTTCAACCAGCAATCCCAGCCTTGTCTCGGGACTGACTTTCAACTCTGCCGGAGCGCTGACCGCTGGCGGGATAGTTGCAGGATCTCAGATTATGCAGGGAGCCGTCACGACCGGCAATATTGACACCGGCTGGGAAGGTGCAGTGGGACTTTCAGCCGGTAGCGTGAGCGTAGTAGCTGGTGGTTCGATCAATACCGGTTTTATCCGGGCGATGGGGGGCGGAGAGCCTGGGATTGTAAGCAGCAATAAAGGGTGGAATTATGCGGCTCCTGGAGGTAACTCCGGCAATGTACGGCTTAACTCCACGGACGGATCGGTTCTGGTCAACGGTGACATCAATACTGCCGGTGGTGGCGGCGGCGGGTCGAGCAATGGTGTCGGTGGCAGAGGTGGCGACGGCGGTAGTGTTACGATTGCTGCGAAGGGAAATGTAACCGTTAACGGTCCAATCCTGACAGCCGGCGGCGGCGGCGGCGGTGGTGTCGGCATCTGCTCCTGCGATACGGCCGGCGGTGGTGGCAGCCTGGGCAATAGTGGTGGACCAATGTCAGGCGGTGTGTTTCAGTCGTGGCCTCCATATCAGGGGGCGGTATTGTTGGATGCCGGGATCGTGATCGGCAATCCGAATCATCCGCCCTATCCCTACCCTGGCCAGGGCGGCAGCAATACGTCCTACGACCTGGGTTGTTGTGGCGGTGGCAGAGGCGGCGATGTCGGACAGACCGGTTCGCACGGTGGAACAGGTACGTTTCAGCGCGGTTATTGGAACGACACTACTCCTATGCCCGGTGGGCCTCCTGGAGTAAGCGGAAACATTTCAATTTCCGGCCGGGACATCTCGATTACAAAGACTCTCGGAAGTTTTTATGGCGGGCAGAGCTACGCCAGTTCGTCCCCGTATGCACCCTACAGTATCTTCTCGTACTCGCAGGCTGGCGGTGGTGCGGTGCAAATCAATAGTTTCGAAGTCAGAACCGCTACTAATGTCTATGATGCCAATGCGAATTTCGGTACGACTACGGCCAGTGTCAGTGCGCAGATGAGGGCTGGCCAATTGAATGTAGCCGGGCGAGTGGCCGGAAATTCGATTGCGTTGAATAGCACAGGTTTCGGCACCAGCTTGGACCCTGGTATCTATCAGTTGCCTCTGAGCGGTCCAGCTCAGTTGACAATCGTTGAAAATGGCGTATCAAAAACGATTTCTAACAATCAACTAGTTACTCCTGCTGAGTGGGTAGCGCTGATTCAACGCTCCACGACTCTAACCCAGTCAATAATCCTTGGTGCCGGTGGATTCGCCTCTGGTGGCACTCTGGGAATTGCCGTCGACAATCTGCCGGTTAGTGGCTTTTCAATTTTGAGCATTCCGCAAAATGTTGCTGTTCAATCGATGGTCGCCAATATTCTTGTTAACGGACCTGCAGTAGTCGACGGTGTTTTGCAATTCGCTGCTCCTGGTGCTATATCGGCCTCATCGGTAAGCATCGGCAGCTCAGGGACTCTATCGTCTACTGCGCCCGGGGGAACCTTATCTGTCAACACTCCGAATTTAACTCTTGCCGCCAATTCTACAATTTCCAGTATCGGAGATTTGCTGATTTCCTCTGCCTCGGCGATGAGCTCACTGTCTGTAGTATTACCGGATGGGTCGGCGGCGGTAAATTCTCAAAGTGGATCAATCAAGTTTCGGGCCGGAGATGGGCATGATTTGTCATTTTTATCAACCGCCGGAGCTGCTTCATCGATGCTTATGCTCGGTGGACCAACCACGTTGGAGGTTAGCAACGCGGCTCTAAACGTCGGTTCTACTGTCACGTTATCGACTAACGGATTTCTAACGGCTCAATTGAATAATGGCCAGTTGGCAAATGGAGGGACGCTCAAATCAGCTCTCGCAGGGGGCGCACCGGGCGCCATCACGTTTGCCAGCACCGGCTCACTTCAAGTAAGCAATCTGGGCAACTTGCTTGTTGCAGGTTCATCAGCGACGGGCGGTGCCGGAGGAGCGATTGCCTTTTCAGCTCCGGCAGGCAACCTTAGCCTGGCAGGAACTACAATTTCGGCCAATGCATTCGGAGCCGGCAACAATAACGGAGGACACCTTCGCATCGCTGCTTCGAGTCTAACAATAAATGGCAGCGCGCCACTGATTTTGGAGGCTATTGCAACAGGCAGCGGCAACGGTGGTGAGGTGACGGTCACCGTCGGCGGAGCTGGACAAGCTCTTGTTGTCGGGAGCGCAGCCCAGCAGATTGAAGTCTTCGCAACCGGCGGATCGTCGGGATCGGCCGGAGGCGATGGCGGCAGAGTCGAATTCGCTGCCGGCGGAAATCTAACAGTAAATCCAGCGGCGATTCACGCTGCGCCGAGTGGCAGTTCCGGAGCCGGTGCAAAATTGAAGCTTTCGGCAGGCATTGGCGGGCAAGGAGACTTGCTGGTTTCCGGTATGTTGAATGCAAGCGGTGTAGGCAGTGGTTCCGGGGGAGCAATTGAGCTGTCAAGCAATAGCTCGACGACGTTCGCAATAGGGGCTGCCGCCACTAATGGCAGTATTGGTGCCTTAATCGCCGATGCCGGAGTTGATGGAGGAGCAGGCGGGGCGCTTTCGGTTACAAATGAGGGGACAGGCGGTGTTAACCTGCCGAGCGAAACAAATGTTTCGCTCCGGGCGGCAGTTTCAGGCGGCGATGGCGGAAGGTTGGCTCTTTCTGCCCCTGCCGGCGTACTCAGTCTGCCTGGTGGCACCTACGCGTTTGACGGAATTGGACCGTCTGGCGCCGGCGGGCGGATTGTTCTTTTAGCAAAGCAGTTGAATGTATCGACCGGACCAGCACCGCAGAACGAAACTGGATTGACTCTGTCCGCAATTGGTGTCGGCGGTGGTGCCGGCGGGTTAGTCTCAGTAACAGTAACCGGAGCCGATCAGGACCTAGCTACTGGCAACTTCGACGGCAGGGTGACTGCTTTCGCAACTGGTGGCTCGCTCAACTCCTTGACCGGTGACGGAGGAGAGATAGTTCTTTCGGCGGGGCGAAATCTTACTGTAGATCCCTTGCAAGTGTCTGCAAAGCCAAATGGACAAAATGGAAAAGGAGCGCGTTTAACTCTTATTGCAGGTACGGCCGGTGTTGGCGACCTCTTCATCGACGGCAATCTTGATGCGAGTGGCAATGGCAATGGTGCTGGCGGCGGCATCTTTTTGAGTACAAACAGCTCTAATGACTTCCGTCTTGGCGACGGCGTAGTAAGCGGTGTCGGCAATCTCGTGGCCGATGCAGGCATTGATGGCGGCGCCGGCGGTGTAGTTTCCGTAATCAATAACGGAGCCGGTGGCATTGTTTTGCCTGACTTTTCCAATGTTTCGATGTTGCCATCACAAAGCGGCGGCGCAGGCGGAAAATTCGTTCTTAAAGCTTTTGGTGGAACTCTAACCATTCCGGATGGGGTACTTTCCGTAAGCGCAGTTTCCGGTGCGACTGGCTTCAAAGGCGGTGAGATCGAATTTGTCGGTTCAGCAATCGTTCAGTCAGGTCATTCCGGATTGACCATGACCGCCAATGCGGCTGGAGCGGGAGACGGCGGGAAGATTACTCTTGAAGTTACTAGTCCTACTTTTGACCTGGTGATTGGCTCCGGCGACCAAACGTTTGCACTCTGGGCGATGGGGGGGACTAGCACGGCACCATCTTCGGCCGGCAATGGCGGTATTCTTGCTGTTACTTCGGCGAGGAATCTAACTGTCAATCCGCTCTTCTTCGTTGCGGGTCCGCGGGGCAGCAATGGAGATGGTGCGCAATTTAGCCTGACTGCGGGAAAGGGCGGAAGCGGCAATCTCTCCATTCAAGGCAACTTGGCGGCCAATGGGGTAGGCAATGGAGCTGGTGGCGCCGTAAGTCTTTCAGTAAACAGTGCGAGCGTATTCCTGCTTAACTCCGGTTCGACCAACAATGGTGTCTTCGGAGTCGTGCAAGCTGACGCGGGAGCAGGCTCCGGGAAAGGTGGGCGAGTATCGATTGCAAATGCTGGTTCTGGTGGTGTCAAGCTAGCTGCAGCCGGTGGCATCTTGGCGAGAGCCGCTCAAGGAGGAGGCGGCGGTGGAACCATTCAAATACTGGCTCCCCAGGGAATGTTGGAATTGGCCGGCGGAACACTTGCTGTTGATGCTGTTGGCTCTTCCTCGGCTGGCCTTAATGGTGGCATCATAGAATTGGTGGGGCTTGGATTAAACGTAGTAGGGCAGTCTGCTCTGGCGTTGAGCGCAAATGGCTCAACCGGAGACGGTGGTTTTCTATCTGTCAGTACTCTCGGTGCCTCTGGCGATGTGATATTGGCAAACGCCTCTGGTGCGATTACTGTTTCCGCTGCAGGCGGAGGTTTGCTGACCACTGGTAACGGTGGTGGTGTTTCTGTTCTATCCGGTAGAAATTTAACTGTGCAAGGGGGAGCGATCAATCTTCAACCGCTCGGCTCTGCTGCCCGGGGAGGTACTCTCACCCTGAAAGCAGGACAGGTTGTCGCTGGTGATTTGATCGTAAATACCGGTTTGGATCTTTCAGGTGTCGGAGGCGGAGACGGAGGCATTCTCACCTTAGCAGCCCATGGGCTGGTGCAGTTGACCGGTGTCATCTCGGTTGTTGGTTCGGACCGGTCGTCAGTGCTTCAAGCCGGCAATGGTGGAATTCTTTCGATTCAGTCCGATAGTCTAATCTCGATTTCGGGAAGCATTCTTGCCGGCGGCGGTACCAATGGCAGTTCCGGAGCCGGCGGCAATGCTGGGCAAATCGCATTATCTACCAACAATAATAATCCCAGGCACTTTTACACAGGCTCGGTGAAAATTGGTGGCATCATCGATATGCATGGTGGCAACTCCACCGGTGGTGGTTCCGGTGGTGCCGGAGGCGGACTGTCGGTTCGGTCCGGTACATTCCAGGTGATCGGTGCGCTGTCCGGAGTCAGTATCAATGCTGCTGCCGGAGTAACAGCTCAGTCGATTTCAATCGAGACATTTGGCACGCAGCCGTTACCGGCAAATTTCGACTTGACTAGCTCCAGCAAGGAAGAGATTGCTCTTCCGGGTGGAATGTTCTCTGTCGGCGACAGTACAAGCAATGGAACAACCGGAAGCATCATAGGGGTAGGAGGCAGCGCGACCGTTGCAAATGCTTCTCGATTGGTCGATTCTTCCGGGACATTTGTAAGAGGCAATATCTCGATCACTGCCAACGGGTCGAGCGGATCGATAAATTCCGGAGGAGTAAATCTATCGATTAGCTCTGACAACGGTGCCGGTGCTCGAAACAAAATCAATCCCGGCCAAGCATTGGCCCTGTTTCAAGTTTCGCGCGGACTTACCCAGACAATTCAGTTATCGCGACCGGATCAAGGGTCGCAAGTCCTTGATGGAAGTTCGATTAATGTTGACGGATTTGAGCTGTTCAGACCGTTCTCATCATTCAATCTAAGAACTGCAAACAGCTCAGTCAATCTCTTCACAATGAATATATCGGGAAGAGGAGCGACTTTGCTTTTATCGTCCAGCAACACCATAACCATTGGTGGCAGTATCAATTTAATGGATCCATCCTCTCAGCTCACATTCGATCTTGGCTCAAGAGGGTTGACTCTGGAGAATACCGGTTCAATCATTGGCAGTGCGACATCTCAGCTAATTGTGCGCGGTAGCGGAGGTGGGCTCGATATCAAAGGACCAATCCGTGCTGGAAACATACTATTTAACTTCGGTGCTTCGTCCTTGTCGGTTAACATGTCCGGAAACGGCAAGATTGGCGGTCCCATCAGCGGCTCCGGCACTGTTACCCTGACCGGTGATTCTGTCTCGGTGTCAGGTGGCCAAATCGTTAATGCTGTATTGCAATTTGGCTCTGTAAATACATTGCCATCGGTCAACCTGAATACAAGTTTTGGGGTTGGGGGATTTCTTGGCAGTGCGTCTACCAGGCAGCTGTCTGTTAATTTACCCGGCAACGTGAGCATCATGGATGGTGCAGTCGTCAGTTCGACCGGCGGTATTTCTTTCAATGGACCTGGAACTCTGATGTTTGGTAGCGTTGTTGGGGGAGTTCTTGTCAAGGGCAACAGCAATGTCTCGATAAACGTTGGACGAATCACTGCCAATGGCACCGGCAATTCAGTGGTGTCAACTTCCGGAGCGATGCAGTTGAGTTCGAGCAACGGTATTGATCTCGGGTCTGCCGCAGTTCTTAATGCTCGCGGTGATTTGAG
>CAZSNX010000107.1:0-10844 GCA_964607945.1 uncultured Candidatus Obscuribacterales bacterium | reverse complement strand
TGCTGCTCAAATGCTGTCGGCCGGTGACATCAGCTTAGAAGATTTGCAAGATGCGCAGTTCTTGCATACCACCGGACTTTCCTGCACGCACGATCCCCGCCGCTCGGCGGTTCGACGAGCAGTAGAACTTGCCGTTGAGCAGGGTGCGCTGGTTTCGTTCGATGCAGGATTTCCGACCGGTGAAGATAAGGATGTGCGAGTTTCATTCGAACAAATGATGTTGAGCGCGCACATATTGAAGGTAAATCTTCCCGAACTGCGCTTTTGGTCTGAAGGGCAGGTTTCAGAGCCAGCTGTCGACATGGCCAGCCGCGTCTTTAGTACTTATCGCCCACAACTATTGCTTGCAACTCTTGGTGCGGAAGGTTCATTGGTATTGACGAAAGAGGAAATGATCGTCTGTCCGCCGCTGTCTGTCATGGCTGTTGACGAAATCGGTGCCGGTGATGGTTTCATTTCAGGTTTCTTGTTTCGGCTATGGGAGCTGATGGATGGTCGGACCGGTCCTGAGGGGCTGAGCAAATTGAGCAAATCACAGTTGGCGGATGCCGGCAGATTCGGCAATGCAGTCGGCGCGCTGGTTACCAGGAATGTCGGGGCGATCGACGGGTTGCCGTCCAGGGACGAAGCTTTCGAGCTGCTGAATGGCGCTGTAAAATAGCAACAGAATTTATGCGGAAAATGCCAGTGAATGCGTGCCGAAAACACGGCTGCCCGAGTTTGCTCGTTCCCTTAAAATGAGAGTGCTGTTAGACTTACCGAAGGAGCCTTGGGTTTAAGGAGGAGAGGTCCCGACAGATGATCAATAACTTGAAATACCTCGTTAATGATCTGTCTAACCTAACGGTAGCATTGCTCATATTGATTGCGTTGGTCTCCATCTTTGTATTCGTCAAGGTCTTCAAATCTGATTTTTCCGAATTGGATTAATTCGGCGTGAAACGCCTTCACCTCTGGGCGCAGTCTGATTCGTTAACTCTGACCGCTGTGATTTTCGCTCTGTTGTAAGCGCAGATTATGGCGACAATACTTTGTCAGCGGCAAACAAGTATTCAACAATTGCAAACATGTTCGTAATCTGCTCATTGGCAATCTGGTCTTTTAGTCCGTAGTACTCTACGCACAGACCGCAGGCCAGTACTTCGCAACCGTTGGACTTGAAGTCTTGCAGTACTTTCAGCGCTGGTGAGTCAGCAGCCAGCAGCCGCACCGCCGAATTCGCCATCAGGACAGCTCTGGGTTGATGGCCTGCTTCGAGCGCGCTTTGCAGAAAGAGATTGAGCAAAGTTCTGCTGAATTCGGGATCGCCTTCGCCAAACTTGTCTTTAGTCAAAAAGATGACATCGCCGGTTCGCTTGGCCGCGGCCGGTGAAGATGCCGGTAGGACTGCTGACGTGGCTTGCCTCTTGGGAGAGTCAGTCGACTGCGTAGAGGAATCACCCCGCTCGATAATTACTTCGAAGTATCCTTCTTTTGAGAGGATAGTGATCTTGGCTTTCAGCGATCTGGATAGCCTACTTAAGTTATTGACGCAAACTTGATCGTCTACCAGTGCAGCCACCTTTCGAACGGATTGATCGTCGAACATACGCTTGGTTCTTAAGACCGGCTCGGGGCAGGTAAGACCTCTAAGATCGATACTTTCACTCATCGCTGGATCCTCGCTGCTAAGCTGTCTGGTTCGGATTGACTTCAACTCGTCCTGGTTCGCCTGCTTGAAGCACTCCGATTATGGCTGCGGCAATTCCCAGTTCTTGTAATTCTCGGGTCAAACTAATTGCGCTTGTCCTGGGCATTGACAGGAGCAAACCGCCGGCTGTCTGCGGATCGAATAAGAGGTCCAGCAAGGATTCTTCCACCGCGGCCATGTTGTCGACATGCAATTGATATGCCTGCCGATTGGCGTAAGCACCGCCCGGCACAAATCCTTCTTCAGCCAGTCTGCGAACTTCCGGTAAGAGCGGCACGCTGTCCACATAAATTGATGCAGCAAGCCCGCTGGCTGCCGCCATCTCGTGCAAGTGGCCGATCAGCCCAAAACCGGTAACATCGGTTGCGGCATTCACTACGTACTTAAGCGCTGATTGCAGCGTGCTTGCATTCAAAGTAGTTAGGTTGCTGAGTAAGGATTGCTTGGCCGTTGTTGACAGCTGTTCTCCTTTCATCCCCAGCAGACCCACTCCGGTACCAATTGGTTTTGACAACACTAAGCAGTCGCCGTCCCTGGCACCGCCATTGGTGAGTATCGCTGACGGATGCACGGTACCGGTGACGGCTAGTCCATAGACCGGCTCTGGTGCTTGAATTGAGTGACCGCCAGCCAGGATTGCTCCGGACTCTGCTACAGCGTCGGCACCGCCCTTCAGGATTGCTCTTACTACTTCTAGCGGATAATCGCAGGTTGGAAAGCAAAGGATGTTCAAGGCAAGCACCGGCTGACCGCCCATTGCATATACATCAGACAGGGCATTGACAGCTGCTATTCGTCCGAATGTGTATGGATCGTCCACGACCGGGGGGAAGAAGTCGGTTGTTTGAATAATTGCTAAGTCTTCAGAAATCCTGTAGACGGCAGCGTCTTCGAAGTGATGCATGTCGGTCAGCAAGTTGGGTGATTTCAAACTTGGCAGCTCCCTGAGAATCTCTGCCAGTTCGCCCGGACAGATTTTTGCCGCACAGCCAGCCGCTTTCACATGGGCTGTCAATTTGGGTGAACCTGAATCTGTTGTATCAGTCATTGTATGCAGCTCTGTACGTTAGATCGATATCCGCATAAGCAGCGGTGTTGAGCGGACAGCTTCTCTTGGATGGTAGTGAGCCGCGCCGGTGCGGCACTTGAGCACTCTTTCGAAAACCGGCATGAGCTGTACATCTTGATTGGTCGGGGTTCTAGCCATTCGGAAAAACCTTTTATGTTGATTTGGACGATTTTGCTGAGTTCTGGGCTTTGCGCCCCTTTAAAAAGGCTGCCGAGAAGTGTAGATTGTATCCGTTGAAAGCGAAACAAGCATAGATGCAACGCCTTGCGGACGTCTATTGACTTTGTTTTTAGTAATACGTTTTGTTATCCCACCTGTCTCACCCGTTGTAAAAAGGGATCGCACATGCCTAAGAAAGTTCTTGTGGCCCTACCCCCCGGTTTGCTTGAACAGATCGATTTTGTTGCGCAGGTCGAGCATCGCACTCGCTCGGATCTGATACGTGAAGCGTTGCGCCGTTACATCGATACATTTAGAAGGTCGCAAGGTCCGCGCATGTCTGTTAGCTCTGTGGGACCGCAGAAAGTCGCACTTTTGACTGACGCCGAGTAATTCTCCCCCTGAAAGCCTTGACTGTTAGAGCTGTCGATTCTACGATCGCTCTGCAGAGTTTCTTGCGGCTTGAAGATAGCTGAATAATGCAGTGGGGCAACATACTTTTAACCGAACTCCTCTTCACGTTTGCAGTGTTGATGGCGCTTGGTTTTCTAAAGTTGCCCGCGTTTCTGCGCAGAAGACGACTAGCCCGCGGTTTTCCCTGGGGCTACTATACTGATTCAATTCCTAAACAAGATCCGGGCTATTTTAGCGCCGACGACAGAGACTTCATGCACGACCTCACAACCGAGTTCGGCGGCATGGAAGGCTTCGGCGATTTCGGCGAATTTAGCGGGTTCGGTGAAATGGGTGAGTTCGGAGCTTATTTCGGTTCCGGTGGTAATCCCGGCGGCGACTGATAGACATGACAGCCTGCAAAGCATCTATACTTTAACTGCTCCAATTTCAACTTGCGTGCAGGTACTTTGGTGATCGCTCCTTTCGTTTACTGGCTGTCTGCTTTTGTGCTGCTCGGGCTTGGCTGTTTGCTTTATCCGGACAGCCGGTGGCGGAGTAATCTCCGGCATCTAATGCTCATCTTCGTGAGCGCATTCGTCTTTTGGGCGCTGGTTTATTCGATTGGTGTGCAAGGGCGAATCAGCCATTCAACACCGGTAATTGATTCGGACAGAGCGGAGGTGATGCTCAAGTTGGGCACAGCCTTTAACACGCTGGAGAAGAGCTGGCTTAAGCGCGGACGTTATTCCTTCAGCTCCAGGTCGCAGGACGGCTCGGTTAAGAAGTTTCAGCAGGAAGCAAGAAAGATTCTCAAAGACAGCATAAATGAGAATCCGGAATCAGCCGAGCTGAGAGCAAAACTGGCTGTTCTACTATACGATTTTGGTGACGATAAGAACGATGCGGAGGCGGCTACGCTCGTCAACGAGCTTGTGCACCGGCAGGATGAGAAAGACAGGCGGCTGGGAAATTCGCTCTTGCAAGCTTATGGGGACGCAAAGCTTTCCAGCGATCAAGAGCAGAAAGTCCAGGCGGTCATTGAAAGTCGGCTTAAAAAGGGCTGGTATCGGGATTCAGCTCTACTTCGGCTCTATACGGTAGCTGAGGACAAGACTCGATACGACGAATTGAGCTCGAAACTCGAAGACAAAGCGGCCGGCATGTTGCTTAATGCGGTCTATCTAATCGTGCTGGCTGTAACGGCCGGTTTGATCGGGCTGATAGTGATTGTCGTTCAACTGTTTTTGTATGGTGGCAGAAAGAGCGCTCAAGAGGAGAACAGCGCTTGGCGCAGCGGCCCGGAGTGGAATCTCAAGACTGTCTATATTGTCTTTGTATCCTGGCTGGGCACTCAAATCGCTTGCGGGTCGCTCATTCAATGGACTGTTAAGTCCACCGGTTTGAATTCGTATGGACCTTTAGCGGTTGCGTTCAGTACTGCTGCCAGCTATTCGCTCAGTAATCTGCCGGCGCTGTTTTACATTTATTGGTTTGCTTGTCGGCCGCTCAATCTCAAATACAGAGAGTCCATTCGGTTCGTCGCGCATTCCGGTAAGTTCGGACCAGTCAGGCTTGCGTTGACCGGACTGGCGACCTGGTGTGCGGCTATTCCAATCGTGGCGGTTTCGTGTTGGCTCGGCTCGAAGTTGCTTGGTGCGCAGGGATCGTCCAATCCAATTATCAGCCTGGTGCTCGATGCTGCTCGCTCATCGAATAACGCAGCGATAGTCTTGTTCTTTCTAACCCTGGGTGTACTGGCGCCGCTATGCGAGGAGTCTCTATTCCGGGGCTTCTTGTACAGCAGTCTTCGTAAGCGCTTTGGAGTCGGCGTTTCCTTGTTGGTCAGTGCGTCACTGTTTTCGGCAGCCCACCTCGATCCCGGTGCGGTGGTGCCTCTACTGTGCCTCGGGCTGGTTTTCGGCTTTGTTTTCGAGCGGACCAGGAGCCTGGTGCCTTCGATGGTTGCTCATGGGTTGTGGAACAGCGGCTCATTTTCGATCATGCTGCTCGTATTTGGCTCTTAGGGCGACTAAAACTCGGCTATCACGCTCCAGCAGTCAAGAACGAACACTTCTTGGATTGACCTCTTTGAATCTCTGCCAAAATAGAAATAGCTTGCGGATTCAGGAGGAATACCTATGTCGGCAGCAGTGGACTCGGTGCGAATCAAGCTCCATTCCCGCCCTTATCTCAAGCGGGTCGGATTATTGCCGATGTTGGCGGTAATAACCTTTGCCTGGTGCTTCGATCTTATGTGGCTCTATGTCTCTTTTTGGGCTGTCCAGTTTAATGTCTACTGGGCCTGCACGCTGCTTGCTGCTACATTGGTGTTCGGCTTTTGCTTGGGTTTCATGTCCTGGAAGATGTTTACAGATGCCCATCGTGAGTTTGATTTGGAGCTCACAGATACAGAGGCGGTATTGTCTGTAGTCGATAAATTCAGAAAGAAGAAGGCTGTACAGATGGTGCTACTCGAAGATGTTCAGTATGCAGAGTATTATCCTTTCCAAGATTCAGCCAGCATTATTCTTCACGCGGAGTATGCGGATATGGAAGTACCGCTCTGGCCGATGGGATCTACCGGAAGGGATGTCGTAGACTTTCTCAACGGGCGTGGCGTCAAAGTCGTAGATGTTCAGTTCGACGATAAACTACCGCAGTAGATTGCACCGTCAATCGACCCTGATCAGCGCGTGATTCGGACGGTCGGGTTGCCTTTGGCCTGGGCACCACCGACGAAGACGGTAACCGGCAGCGACTGGGCGCTTTCAACCTTTGGAACTGTCACCGTAATGGTCGAATCGGAGCAGGTAGTGACTTGAGCCCGTTGATTGCCGATGTAGACGGCATTTTCGGCGGCGGTTGCTGAAAAATTCTTACCATAGATGTTCATCTGCTGTCCGGAGGCAACGGTGGCATACTCGGTTGAAGTTACTTCGGCGCCGGCGTAAACAGTCATCTTTATCGGTCTGCTGGGATAGCCGGCCACCGCAACTGAAAGATCGTAGGTGCCGGGCATGAAGCCTGGTGGAACCTGTACCTGCAGCGAGCGATTGCTGGCAGCCAAGACGGGAATTTCTGCCGGGCCGAGTTTGACCGCATCCTCTTGCGGCCTAAGTGAAAAGCCGAATCCTGATAAGGATAGGCGTGCACCGCTGACGGTCGAATGCGGATTTAAGGGCGAGAGCTCAGGCGGTCCTGCCGAACGAAGCTCCCACGAGAAGACAGAGCCGGCCGGAGCCGCTCCTTCGATATACAGACGATTCTCACCGGCATTGAGCTGCCCGGTCAAATCGAGATAAAACTGAGATGAGTTGACAAACGATCGTTCATCCACCAAAAGTCGTCCCTGAGTTTCGCTGCCGGCTTGAAAGTTGACGTCAGATTCGTTCGGCAACAAGAATACGCGCACCCAATTGAAGCCGAGATGCGAATAGGAGCCGTTAGTAAATAGCATCGACAGTGGCTGGGTGGCGTAATGTCCGGGCAAGTCTATGCGGTCGTGGAACTTTTGGATTGAAGTATCCTTGGCTTCGTATGGTCCGCCTGAGGCGATTACAACACGCGGCAGACCAACCTGGCATGCACCCGGTAGAGTGGCCGGCTTAAACAGCACTGCCAGCGCAATGCCGAATAACAAGAGCGCCTCTTTAACTCGGAGACCGGCAATTAGTGGTGCCAGATCTGACAGTTTCGAGTGAAACTGTCGATCACCAGAGTTTTTGACCACCGCTGAATCCCATTCCCTGCATCGAATAGAATGTCCCTCTGGGATTCGGTGCTTGCCAATTGGCTGGACCCATCTCGGTTTGCAGTTCATTGAAGTAATTCATCTGCATCTGCTGGCTGAACTTCGTATTGTCAGCCTGACCTTGAGCGTCCTGTCTCATCGCATTGACGTCGTTGCCGAGATTAGACATCAATTGTTGTTGATTTTGTTGCAGCCGGGAGATCTGACTTTGCAAACTACGAATAGTCTGCTGATCTTGCGCGCGCATATCCGCATCTGCTTTGAGCCATTTTTGCAAAACTGCCAACTGCTCGTCATTCTTGGTGTTGCCACCTTTGAGCTTTTCGAGCTCCTGCACTCGCTTCTCCGCATAAAGTCGATAGGTGGAGTCTCTTTGGTCGTCGGCGGCTGCTTTCTGTTCTGCTGACTGCTCTTGTTGTTGCATTTGCCTCACCTGAGCATTGTCCATTTGCAACATCTCGCCTTCATCATTAAAGACGGACTGGTCGGTCGAACTTTGAGCGTAGGTTCCAGCTGAGAATGACAAACAGCAAGCTGCTGCGGCGGTCAATCCAACAGTCAGCAGCCTTGATCTAATCAAAAGCATAAACACCTCTTCGTACCTTTCGCCTGTGATTCGCAATCGCTGCGGCAAACACTTGATCAATTATGTCACGTCGAACAATCGATGATGTCATGTGTGGGTTCGGTAAGCCGGCCGGTTTTAAGGAATTCGACTTACTGCTAATCTTACTTAGCGCTCTGTCAAAAGGGGAAGAAATCGTATGTCAGCCTATAGGCGAGTTGTTACCTTACTGTCACTTCCAATTGTTGCCTTATTCTCTGTTAGCGTGCCCTGCTTGTCGGCTGATGAAACCAAAGCCGAAAAGGAAAGCAAGGATGATAAAGCGGCTTTTCCGTCCGCTGAAGAGATTCACGTCAAGCGCTCCTCGATTCGCGAGAGTTTGGCAACTCCGTCGCTGGATGGAATACGCGGCTTTGCCTATCGAACTGTCGGCTTCGCTAATGCTGAGCGCGCCGATCAGAAGCTTGGCACCAAATTTGAGCAACTGGGAATTCCGCTGTTTGCTTCAGGCGAATTGAAAGAAGGTTCTGAGCCGGTTGACGCGCTTGTTCAAGTCAGTTACGTGCCGCTGGGTAAGTACGCGGTTACTGAATTGACCGTTACACAGTGGGTCTCTCTGTTGAGGTCTCCGAAGACCAAGGTGAGAGCTATTACCTATCGCAATCGGGTTTTTGCACATGCGAATGTCGGAGATAATTCCATAACGGAATTGGCCAATTTGTTCGTAATTGATTTTTTGAAGGCTAATAAGAAGTCTTCGCCGGTATCCTCCAAGAAATCCGCGAACGCTGCCAGGCCCGAAAAGAAAGTGAAAGAGAAGGCAAAATAGATTCGAGCGCCCGTTACTCAAACGGGTTAGTCAGCGCTAGAGGTAGCCAGCAACTAGTCTATTGTTGAATTGGCTGAATCGCATCGTTTGGCAGGGGCGTTAGCACTTCTGGATCCGTCAGCTGGGCTTCGCCTACTGCTTGAGCGGCTGTGTCTGCTTTTGTCGGAATTTGTTCCTTCCCATCAGACTTGGTGGTCGCCAATCGGCGCCATTCTTTTAAAGCCTCATCATTAGCCTCTACTGCTCGGCTGTATGCTTTGAGCTTCTCCTTGAGCTGTTCTTTCTCTTGGGCATCTTTGTTTGCCTCCTTTTCGGCTGCTTTCATTTGGATGCCGACTTCCGCTCGCATGCGCTCCATCTGCTGAAGGAAGAAGTAACCGCCCACTACAATCGCTAAGACTGACGCCCCTATAACCAGGTCGCTGCCATGATTTCTGCTCTTGGCGATCTCTTCCGGCTGCTCCTCGGCAAGCGCTTGCTTCAATTCATAAGACTTCTGATAACGAACTTTAGCGTCCTGAGCGGTGGCTTGCTGCACAATTGCATCCAGGCGCTGGGACACTGCCTGGTTGTCAGCACGCGGAGAAGACGGATGAAGCGCGATTGGATCTTTACCGGTTAAAAGGAAATGCATCGTCGAGCCAAGTGCATAGATGTCCGAGCGGGGATCGGCGGCGCCCCAGTACTGCTCAGGTGGTGAGAATCCGGCTGAAACAACATGAGTATTGTCGACGCCTTCTTCAACCGGTCTGGCGATTCCAAAATCGACCAATTTGATGCGACCCTTGACGTCGAGCATGATGTTGCTTGGTTTGAGATCGCGATAGATTACCGGCGGATCGTGCTCGTGAAGATATTCGAGCACGTCGCAGATTTGGATAGCCCAATCTCGCACCTGCTCTTCAGAAAACGGTTCACCTCGCTCATGCAGGATATTATGCAGGTCTCTGCCTTCGACGTATTCCATTACCAAGTAATAGTCATCATTCACTTCGAAACGGTCGAGAATGTGAACTATATTTGGATGTTGCAGTTCACTCAGAACGCCGATTTCACGTTGAAAGAAGGCGACGGCCTTTTCCTTGTCTTCTTCGCGGTAAAAGTCGTCTCGCAGCTTTTTGACTACACATGGACGATTATGCAGGCGAAGATCCCTGGCCATGTATACTGTTCCCATGCCACCTTGCCCGAGCAGCCCTGTTAGCTCATAGCGCTCTTGCAAGACTACGTTGGCGCCGCCGTTGATTAAATCGAGCCTTGGACACGGACCATCATGAGGTGCCGGCAACCCGCAGTTTGGACATGTTGCCATCTGTCAGCTCCCGCCCGAGGTGTCCTGCCTCACTAAAATCTACAATGATTTCAGTATATAGCAACGCTTAGTCGATCCCAACTTCAGATGCACGTACAATATTCGCCGGAAGAGTTTGGGTTGTTGGGAGGATTTCTATGGGCGGAACTGTAGCTCTCGGTGCAGATCATGGCGGATATCCGCTTAAACCCACGCTTAAGGAGTTCCTGGAGTCTCAGGGCTACACAGTGATCGATTGCGGAACTCACAGTGCAGAGCCGGTCGATTACCCTGACTTTGCTGCAGCAGTTGCCGAGAAAGTTCACCTGGGAGAGGCCGAGCGCGGCATTGTCATTTGTGGAAGCGGCGTAGGTGCTTCCGTTGCCGCCAACAAGATACCGGGTGTACGTGCCGGACTATGTCACGACACGTTTTCCGCTCACCAGGGTGTCGAAGATGACGATATGAACGTGCTATGCCTGGGGGCGCGCGTGATTGGACCCAGTCTGGCGCTCGAAATCGTTAAAACTTGGCTCTCTGCCCGATTCTCCGGTGCCGATAGACACGTCAGGCGGCTTGAGAAGGTCAATCAAATTGAAAGACGCTTTATGAAGGTGGAACCATGACACAAGCATCGGTCATTCTCAATCCATTGCGTGAAGGGCTGACCATGGAGCGGGCTGCTGAGCCTTGCGCGCTGGTTATCTTTGGTGCCCATGGCGATCTCGCCAAGCGCAAACTGATCCCTGCTCTCTATGCGCTTTTCGTCCAGGGACTTCTGCCCCACGGGTTTTGCGTGCTTGGTACGTCGCGCACTAAGATGGACAGCGAGCAGTATCGTGCGCTGATGAAAGAATCAGTGCTCAAATACGCCTCTGACATTGATGTCGAGGAGGATGGCTGGTCTCGTTTCGCGGCCGGACTTTACTACCTGCCAGGCGATACCGGTAAGCCAGAAAGTTACAGCGAGCTTGCCCGGCTTTTGGAGGAGCTCGCAGTCCGCCATGGAACCGGCGGCAATAATGTCTTTTATCTCTCTACGCCACCGTCACTCTACTCGCCGATCGTAGCCAATTTGGCTGCAGCCGGACTGG
>CAZSNX010000106.1:0-10959 GCA_964607945.1 uncultured Candidatus Obscuribacterales bacterium | reverse complement strand
GGTTGCAGAGCTCCGCAAGAAAGCTGCTCGCATCGCCTAGCCTCGGTTGCTCAGCATCAACACCGGCAGTAAAATGCGAGCGGTCACCATATTTGGTGATCAGGACTCAAGTAACTATTGAGTTTGGTCCAATCGGCGATTCGTAATCGAGCGCAATTGGTACAACCTTAACTGGTAATCCTGATCTCCCGATGCAAAAGAATGAAAGCTCTCGACCTTAAACTCTCGCACAAAGTAATCATCCTGGTCAGCGTTCCGATCGTCTTTATGCTCGTCTTCGTCTCCGTGTTGACCTTCCTGCAGAAGAAGGCGGAAGACGAGATTTGGCGCGAGAGGCACTCTAAGGCAGTAATTGCCGAATGTAATACGCTGATGCGTAATTTCATGGATGCGGGAATGTTTCTCTATCTGTTCGAACAGACGCATCAACTCAATCTCTTGAAACGTTACCAAGGTTTATCGCAACAGATACCGGTTCAATTGAACTCTCTAAGATTGATGATGAGAGAGAGCCCAAACAAAGAGTCCGTCATTAAAGAGATTAATCAGGCCGGCAACGCAGTTGGCGGTCTGCTGCGAAGCGCCGACGAAATGATCGAACGCAAAGCTGCCGGTGGGCACGCTGAAGTAGCATCGCATGCGGAGTTTCTAGCAACCTCGTCCCAAATGCTCTCGTGTCTGCGACAACTGATTAAAGAGCAACAAGAAGTGGAGCGCACCAATCCTCAGAAGGAAGCGCAATTGCGAGCGATGATCGTGTTTTGCATGGTCGCCGGAATAGCAGCCAGCATAGTTCTGGCGATCACACTAGCCGTCTATTTCAATCGTGCCTTGACCAACCGCCTCTTGGTGCTGGTTGACAACACTAATAAGCTGGCATCAGGAAAGGCGCTCAATCAAAGGCTTGCTGGCACTGATGAAATCGCACATCTCGATGCAGTATTTCACGAAATGACTGAAAAGCTTGCCGATGCAGCCCGACGCAAGCAAGAGCTGATTCAAATGGTTACGCACGATTTACGAACGCCACTGACCGCAATTGATGCCTCACTGCTCATTTTGACTTCGGGCAGAGCCGGCGCGCTGAGCGAAATCGCAATGAAGCGAGTACAGTCGGCTAAACGAAGCTCAGAACGCCTCTTGAATCTCATTAACGATTTACTCGATATCGAAAGGCTTGAAACCGGCAATTTTCCGCTGGACAAGAGGAAAGTCAGCGTCCAGCAGCTGCTGGAGAATGCGACTGATTCGGTCAGAGCATTCGCCGCAGAGCGCGGAGTCACTTTGCAAACGCTGGATGCCAATGACTACGTGTTCGCCGATCCGGCAAGAATCGAACAGGTGTTGATCAACTTAATTTCCAATGCAGTAAAGTTCTCTCCGGAAGGATCATCTGTCGAGCTCACCGTTGCCAAACCGGAAGATGCTGTCGAGTTTCAAGTAATCGATCACGGTCGAGGCGTACCGAACGAATATCAAGCAGTGATTTTCGAGCGCTTCGGTCAGGTCAAACAAGAAGATTCCGCGCGAGGCAAAGGAACCGGACTCGGGCTGCCGATTTGCAAAGCGCTCGTCGAGGCCCATAAGGGCTCGATCGGCGTTAGAAGCATGGAAGGGAAAGGTAGTACATTCTGGTTTCGAATTCCGCAACCACAGGAATAGGAGGAAGACTTCCTGTGAGGAGCAACAAAGAGTCAATCATACTGTCTGTTGTCGGTCTGTCATGCCAGATGCTTACATCATGCAGCCTGCTCCATGCTTGGGATCGCTCCTACACTCTCAGACAGTGGGAGAAGTTAAGACTCTCTTCGGAAGCGGCATTTCTGTCCGGTGAATATGCAGAAGCAGAACACTTGATGGCAAGCGCAGTTGACTTCGCTTCGAACTTGGGCAGCGCTGACTTTCGTCTCGGCAACACACTTGCCTTGACCGGCGACGCAGCGAGACGCAACGGCAGCAATAGCAGCGCTTTGAGCTTTTACGAGCATGCTGTCGGTCAACTCGAGCGAAGCTTAGTCGAAACGAATGATCCGTTCGACAAACGCTTGCTGCAAGAAGATGTCGCTTCCGTTTCTCTCAAAATTGCCGATCTCAAAACTGAGAAAGGCGATCTCTCGGCGGCCGCGCGCTCGTACCTGCAAGCGATGAATATCTACAAACAGTGGCTGGGAAACAATCCCGCGCAAAGCATTTGGGAAGGCTACGGGCACGCTTTGCTAGGTTTGGCGATCGTCGAGACCAAACAAGGAAATATGACTAAAGCCACTGACATCTTTCATACAGCACTTGACTCACCGGCAGTGGAGCATTACTCCGGCAAACTCCGACAACAGTTGGAGCAATTCTGCCAAGCCGCAGAAAAGAGCGGAGCAACAGCTGCCAGTGTGGCCGCTATTCAGCCTGGCAATCAGTTTCAAGAGCTCATGCTGGCCGCCAAGACTGCAATCGAGACGAAGGACTTCATTACCAGCAAACAAAAGTATGCCGAAGCAATTGCAGCCGGAGAGAAAGTCGGTGTAGACAAGGAGAGGTTAGGCAGCGCCTACCACGGACTGGCAAAGAGTTTCGACTGGCTCAAGCAAAAGGATTTAGCCGAAAGGAACTATCTCAAAGAACTGGAAATCAGAGAATCACTAGCCGGTCAAGAAGAGCATATCGACTTTCTTCTGGCTAAACTGGCTAGGCTGCGGCATGCACACGGTGATGATCGAGCAGCACTTGCCTATATGAACAGACTGATTAAACTGAGAAAGGAATCGGTCGGTGAAGAAAGCACCGATATGGGTGAAGCTCTGACTCAGCTAACAGCTGTCTACCTTGGTCTAGGACAGAAATCGGAAGCGCGGCGCAATGCCTTGAGAGGTTGGACTCTGCTTGCTCAAGCTCAGAAGCTGCGCGGAGACACACTGACCTGCATGGACGAGATGTCCAGCCTTTTGCTCGCGCTGGGTCAATTCAAGGAATCAGCCGCTGCCAATGACAGAATCACGGCAATCTGCAGGCGCAAGAACAGTAAATCGACAAGATGCAACTTTGCCGTGCTACGCACCATTGCAATTTCTGTGCAGCAAGCACGGCAACTGCGCGACGATCCGGCATCAGCCACCGAGGTGATTGCAACTCATGGCCTTGCAGATCCGGAGAGCCGCTATGACTTAATCGACAGGCTCGAGTCGGAAGTGGAGCTCTTCGCCACCAATGAGCAGCTCCATGCAGCCGCTTACCTTGCCAGCACTTCTCTTGCGCTCAACCCACCAGGGTCAACCAATCCTTACTTTCTCCGGGCCAGGCTGAGAACGCTCAAAGCGCTGTCAGCAATCGAGACAAAACTGGGGAATAAAGATAAGGCGTCAAGATTTGAATCAGAGATAGACCGACTACATTGGCCTAACACCTAACGGGATTTGCAGGTATCGCAACCGATGGCAAGAATTCTCGTCGTAGAAGACAACACCGAACTCCGCGAAGACCTCGAGTTTTGGCTGACTGGCGACGAACACGAAGTCGACGCCTTCTGCGACGGCAATGACGCATCAAAACGCTTGACCGAAGCCGATTACGATTTATTGATACTCGATTGGGATTTGCCAGGCAAACATGGCATCGATATCTGTAGAGAGTATAGAGATCAAGGCGGTCTGTCAGCAGTACTAATGCTTACCGGAAGAGGCACCGGAACCGAAAAGGAGCAGGGACTCGATGCCGGAGCAGACGATTACCTAACCAAGCCGTTCGACCTGCAAGAGCTGTCAGCACGCGTACGGGCTCTCTTGCGACGAGTCGAACGCAGCGGCAAATTAGCCGCCAAGAAAGGTCCGCCTAAAATCGTTGAAATGATGGTCTGCCCGCGCTGCGGTGCGTCCTTCGCGAAGGGTGCAGTCATTTGCGATGCTTGCAACACGGATCTCAAGCTGCGCGTGCTCGATGAAAACATCGGCACCACAATTGGTGGCCGGTACGAAATCATGTCAGTGATCGCCCGTGGCGGAGGCGGCTCTGTTTATCTCGGCCGCCAGAAGCTGATGAAGCGCACAGTCGCCATAAAATTGCTCCTGGAAGGAAGCGGTGGCGCGGAGATGAGGCGAAAGAGATTCGAGCGCGAAGCCGAAGCGTCCGGCCGGCTGGACCATCCAAACATCGCTACTGTTCACGATTTCGGCATAACCGACGACGATCGGCCTTTCCTGGTAATGAGCTATATCGACGGTTACAGCCTCCATGAAGTGATGGAAGCGGAAGTCATTCTGGAATGGCGGCGAGCGGCTCGCCTGTTCATACAAGTATGCGCCGCACTCGACCATGCTCACAAGCATGGCGTGGTGCATCGCGATCTCAAGCCAGCCAACATCATGCTTGAAAAGGTCGGTACGACTGAAGAGTTCGTCAAGCTGGTAGATT
This sequence comes from uncultured Candidatus Obscuribacterales bacterium, assembly GCA_964607945.1. GTDB lineage: Bacteria > Cyanobacteriota > Vampirovibrionia > Obscuribacterales > Obscuribacteraceae > JAGVKB01. The sequence continues at coordinate 6,561 of CAZSNX010000106.1, read as the reverse complement.
TCGGCATCGCGAAATTGAAGCCGATTCATCAAGAGGAGATGGACAAGTTAACCCGCGAAGGGGACATCTTCGGCACGTTCGAATACATGAGTCCCGAGCAGTGTTTAGGTAAAGAGCCCGATCAACGCTCGGACATCTATTCGCTCGGATGCGTAATGTACGAGGTAATTACAGGAGTACCGGCTATTCAAGGCAGCAATCCGCTCGATACGATTCAGGAGCACCTGGATACGATTCCGCAATCTTGCAGGCTAACCAGGCCGGAACTGGATTTGCCTGAAGAATTGGACAAAATTGTCTGCCGCTGCATAGCCAAAGACCCGGACGAGCGATTTCAAACTGCCGCAGAGTTAGCATCAGCGTTAAGTCGCCTGAGCTAACAGTCGGTCTGAAGATCAGACTTTCGGCAACCTAGTTGCCATACTGCTCTTCCAGTTGCTTTTGCAAGTCCTGCGCACTACCATTAGTGGCACCTGCGCTGCCAGATTGAGAAGGAAAGCCGCCAAATTGACCTCCTCTCGAGCCGGACATCATCCTGGCCTTTTGAAGAAGATTAGGTGATGACGGTGCCATACGGCTGCCACCGAATGCCGGTTGTGAGCCGCCGGACATTGCCGAATTCATGCCGGGCATTTTCTGAGAGAACCTCTGCATGAGCGGTGACATAGCAGCTTGCCCCTGTCCACCCTGCGCTTGCATACCTTGCTGCAGCATCTGCCCCAATTGCGGCGGCAACCCGCCGCTACCGGCACCACCGCCCTGCATTTGTTGCTGCAGCATCTGCATCATCGGTGGTTGGCCGGGACCGCCCTGTCTCATCGCTTGTATCTTTTGGGCCAGATTGTTCAACATCATGCGGCTGCTATTGCCGGCCGGCATCGGTTGCATGGCAGCAGATCTCATGCCCGCACCGAAGCCGCCGCTCAGACCGGCAATTCCCGGTCTACTCAACATACCGCGGGAGTAACCGCCGGCAGGCTTTGCGCGCATAGAACTCACGCCAGTTCCGGGTGTCCCGGACAAAGGCGGACTCTTCTCGAGATCTTCCAACATCTGCATCATTTGCTCAGGAGACTTTGCCTTGGGCTCAACGGCTGCCTTCGGCTTGCCTTTCGCATAAGTTGCCGTATGAGCTGATTTAGCCGTTGGCTGTACCGGTCGATAGGATGAGTAGTTAGCCGCCTGGCGCCCGGTCTTACCGGAATAATTCGCGGCGCTGACTGCCGCCGGAAGCAAAAGTGACAAGCTGATACACAGGCACGTAGCGACTGCTCCTGTCACGATTTGCCCAGAGGCGCCGCCCAGGAGATGCACGGCATCGCCTCTACCAAAGGGTCTCCATTTAACTCGGGGACTAGAATTGCCCATGTGCACCCGGCAGTGCAGCTACATTCTCATTCATTAGCGGTCTTTACTCGTCTATAGCTATCGCCAACATAGCAGAGCGTCATCTGTTGTCAAGGGATTTCTAATGTTCGATTCAACTATATGATTTGAACGATTTTCCAAGATCTAATTACGTCTGCTTGTCGAAGTTAACGATTCATCTTACGATGTTAAGAGGATTGTTCGGCTTGCCGTTGACTCGAACTTCGAAATGCAGGTGCGGGCCAGTCGAAAATCCTGTACTTCCTTCATGAGCAATGACGTCGCCTTTCTGAACGTTATCACCGGCGGACACCTTTATAGAAGACAGGTGGGCGTAAAGCGTCGCCATTCCTTTTCCGTGACTGACAATAACAACTCTCCCATACCCGCCATACCATCCGGTAAAGAGCACGCTGCCGCTGTCGGCCGCCCGAATAGCCGAATGATTGGGTCCGGCCAGGTCGATGCCGGTATGAAATTTGCGCACTCCGAAAATCGGATGGCGCCTAACCCCAAATGGGGATGTAATCTGTGCGCGCAGCGGATAGCTCATGGTACCTGAGCCTTGCACCATCTCCCGGGATGGACGATGGCTCGCAGCGGATTCCAGGTCGCGAATCTGCTTTTCCAATTGTTGCGACTCCAGTTCGAGCTGCCTCTCGGCTTTCTCATAGAACGCCCGTTGATTTCGCAGCTTGTCGGCAATCTGCTCCTGCGTGCTCTTTTCTTTGGTTATCTGCATGGCCTTTTCAGCGAATTCACTGACCAAGTCCCCCAGCATGTTCTTTTGCTCGCCCAACTTTCCTTTACTGACGGCCAACGACTCGGCCCTTGCCTTTAACTCAGCGAGTAATTTGCGGTCGGCATCGGCGACACGCTCCTGATAGTAGAACAGATCCAATAATGCCTGCAGCGATTGTACTTGAAAGACCATTTCGAGAAGATTCAGCCGCTGTCCCTCATAAATCTCTCGCAGCCGGTAAGCGGCTTGGTCCGAAAGGCTGATCTTTTGCGAGTTGATATTGTCCAGATTTTTTTGAGTTTCATTTAGCCGGGTTTCGGTCCGATGCAGCTTATGCTTGCTGTCGTTTAACGCCCCCCTGGTTACATTCAGCTTGGTTTCAATACGGCTTAGTTTCAAGAGCGCCAGCTGCTCCTTCTTTCGGGCCTGCGCAGCCTGTGCTTGCAACTCCTTACGCCGCCTTTCGATATCTTCCAGCCGAGCTCTGGTATCAGGAGTAACTAAACCGGCCGCTCCCTGGGCCGCAACCGGATTGCCGTGCGCCAGTCCGCCGGTTGTCTGCCCCAAAGACAGCAGGGACACCCCAACCGAAAGCAGTATGGTAGCTCTTAATTTAGAGAATTCTGGCAAAAGCTCAGTTACCTTGATATCCAGCCGCTCAGTTTACCACTGACCTATTTTCAAGCAAAGTCTATCAGGGTGAGGTCTGACGCATATCCCGACAGGTTTCGGCCGGCAATTGGCGCATCTCGTTGCCGTCTGCCTGCAAGGAGCGTGCCTTACCACTGGCTGACATCCTGACAAGCAGAAATTACTTTAATAAAGTAAGGATGATCAGCCGATTAGCCAGAAGCTGAGGGATACTTAACGTGTCTGCAGGCAAGCGCTTCATTTTGCCGCCTGAGCTGGTTAAACGGCTAATCCAAACTACATGCAGGACAGAACCATGATCAAAGAAATCGTCCAGTATCCGCTACAAGTCAAGGGCATTCAGTCTAACGAATTCTCCGAGGTGATAAGCCCATACAGCGGAGAACTGATTGCGGCTGTAGCACAAGCAGATGAGAAGGCAATCGATAGGGCGATTAGTGTTGCCCAGGAAACTTTTAAATCGACCATGTCCAAGATGCCTGCTCACAAGCGCTCAGAGATTCTCGCCAAGACAGCCAAGCTGATGGCCGACAACATCGAAGAATTAGCCAAGACGATCGCACTGGAAGGCGGCAAGCCGATTAAGGACGCCCGCATCGAAGTTTCGCGAGCAATTGGCACCTTTCAGATCGCCGCAGAAGAAACGCTCAGACTTGATGGCGAACAACTGCCGATGGACAGGCAACCAGGCAACGAAGGACGAATCGGTCTTGTTCTGCGCGAACCAATTGGAGTGGTTGCAGCAATCACTCCGTTTAACTTTCCAATAAATCTGGTCGCTCACAAACTTGCCCCGGCCTTTGCCGCCGGCAACACAGTAGTGCTCAAGCCTTCGTCTCAAACCCCTATATCCAGCCTGAAGCTGGCCAAGCTGCTCAGCGAAGCCGGCCTGCCGGAAGGAGCGCTCAGTATAGTGCCCTGTCGAGGCTCGAAGGGCAACACACTTGTGCGCGATTCGCGCATCGCGATGCTTACTTTTACCGGCAGCCCGGAAGTGGGCTGGCGCCTGCGCAGCGAAGTTTCACCTGGTGTCAGAACAATATTGGAATTGGGCGGTAACGCCGGGCTGCTCGTTCATGACGATGCAGACCTGGAAGCTGCGGCGCGAGCTGCTGCTCGCGGTGGCTATGCCAATGCCGGGCAGACCTGCATATCCGTGCAAAGAGTGTACGTGCAAGAAAAGGTTTATGAGCGATTCCTGGATCTTTTCGTATCGATGGTACGCGCGCTAAAGGCAGGCGATCCGCTCGACGAATCGGTCGATGTCGGTCCGCTCATTGATAAAGGAGCAGTCGAAAAGACGGTCGAATGGTTGGATGCGGCGGTTAAGAATGGAGCCAAGTTGCTGACCGGCGGCAAGCAACTCTCAAAGAATGTAGTCGAACCGGCAGTGCTGGCTGACACCAAACCCGACATGCTGGTCATCTGCCAGGAAGTATTCGGACCGATTGTATCTGTCATGAAGTATGACACCATTGACAATGCTATTGACGCAATCAACGATCCGCACTATGGACTGCAGGCCGGTATCTTCACTAAGAATCTTGAAATCGCCTTCAAAGCAGCTCGCAAGATTGATGTCGGAGGAGTAATGATTAACGATGCTCCAACCTTCCGCGCCGACCATATGCCGTACGGCGGACGAAAGGAATCAGGCATCGGGCTGGAAGGGGTGAAATACGCCTTGCAGGAGATGACTCAACCTAAATTCATCTGTTTGAATCTACCGAAACTGGATTGAGCCGGCACGTGGTACCACCTGTAGTATCTTCCTGGGAATGCCTCCAGCGTTTGAAGGGCAAGTTGATAGTCTCATGCCAGGCAAGCGAAGGTGAGCCTTTATGTTCGCCCGAGCACATCAAGGCACTGGCGCTATCAGCTTTGAACGGAGGCGCCGGCGGACTGAGACTGGAAGGCTCGCAGAACATCGAATTGCTCCGTGAAGCAACCGATGTACCGCTTGTCGGGCTGATCAAGTCTGCCCATGTCAAAGAGAGCGAACGCCTCCATAAGGTCTATATCACTGCCACCTTTGAAGAGGCGAAAGCTGTTGCCGATGCCGGTGCAGACATAATCGCGCTCGATGCTACCGATCGCCCTCGGCCGGAACCGATCACGCTTGCCGAATTCATTTCACGGATAAAGAATGAGCTTGGTAAGCCAGTTTGGGCCGATGTATCCAATCTGTCGGAAGGCCATGCCGCATTAGCAGCAGGAGCTGACGCAGTTTCGACCACAATGTATGGATACACGGCTGAAACTAGAGCACCGGCCGATGCCGGTCCGGATATGCAATTGCTTGCCAATCTTTGTAATCAGCTAACAGTGCCGGTAATACTGGAAGGGCGAGTCTGGTATCCAGACGAAGTGAAAAGGGCATTTGAGCTCGGAGCGTTCGCCGTTGTAGTCGGCTCGGCAATTACAAGACCACAACTGATTACCGAGCGATTTACTCGCGCCTGCCCGATCGAAGCTTAGCCTCTTCCGAGCGCCCCGGTGGACCCTCCGATTGATGAATTCGCAAGCTGAACTTTGGCTTTATCCGCTCATCTTCGTTGCCGCAATTTCATTGATTGTATACATCCGGATGGGCTTGACTTGGACATGGGGATTTTGTCTTCAATCAATGCTCATGCTTCTGGCAGCTACAGCAGGACTTCTGACCGGCAAGCATATCTTCTGGGCTAGCCTTGGTTGGACGGTCTTCCTGGTCTTCGTAATCATTCCCAGAACGATTCTCAACAAACTCGAACTCAGCCTCAATCAGCTCGATGCTGCCAGCGCCTGTGATGCCGCCGCCAAACTGCGCTGGTTTTTCTGGGGACCGCCCGGCCGGTACTGGTCAGACCTTGCCGCCGCTATGAAAAGCTACCTGGAAGCCGATGCCGAAAAGGCCGAAGCAATTCTTAAAAGGTGGAAAGAGTCCGCATTGCCGAGACAGACTCGCGACGGACTGAATGGTTATCAACTGACCGGACTGATACTGATTGGCAATTGGGCTGGAATCATCTCCGAACTAGAGAGATTGAAACAAAATCCAAACGCTAAACTAACTCCTTCAATTGCAACGGCTGCCTGCCGGGCATATTTGGAGCTGAATCGAGTCAAGGAAGCGTGTCTTTGCCTTAAGGCAGCAAATCTGCCTGGACTTAAGATGTCACCGGCCGGGCGAGAGATTTCATTTGTTACCTTTTTCAGCCTTTCCGGCGCAGAGGCTGAGTTGGAATCAGTCTTTAAGAAGCTCTCGAATAGTAAGGACTTACTGCCGGAATATGCCCGACTCTATTGGCTGGCACGCTGCCGGGCCGCCCAGGGAAAGGCAGGCGAATCGAAACAACTGCTGGCCCAGGCATTAGAAGTAACTCCCAGCTCGCTTAAGAGCTGGCAGAGCCGCATCTCCTATCAACTCGAACGACTGATCGCAGCACCAGATTTGGTATCAACGCCGGATTACTCGGTCGAAGTAAGTCAAGCCAGACATATACTGGAGCATGCGAGACTTGTTACCGACATCGTTTCGCCGCAACAATCCTGTCTGGCTGTAACTATACTGGCCGCACTGATAGTGGCCGTCTATATGATCAGTCACTGCTTCGAGATTATTGCCACCGCACAAACCGTTGAACTTTCACACTGGTGCCTTCAGTGGGGCGCGCTCTACAAACCGGCCGTCGAGCACGGTGAATATTGGCGCCTGATTACATTCCTCTTCTTGCATGCACACTTCTCACATCTCGTGCTCAACCTGGTCGGGCTTTGGTGGTTCGGCCGAATGGCTGAGAATCTTTTCGGCACTGGCA
>CAZSNX010000105.1:4829-10968 GCA_964607945.1 uncultured Candidatus Obscuribacterales bacterium | reverse complement strand
TCCCCTTGATGGCCAGGGCGTCTGGTGACTTAGGGTCGAGCACCAGCATTTTTTTTGCTGTCTCCAGGCACTCTTGATATGAATGATTATTGAATTGCGCCATTGCTACCAGTCTTAGCGGCGCAATCGCTTTCGGATATGCTTCGACTACTTTGTTGCCGGCTGCCAGCGCGTCTTCCCAATCGCCAATCGCCATTGCTTCCTCGGCGAGTTGTTGGAGAAACTCTGCTCCATATCCGCCATTGGCAATCAGGCGTTTGAGCTCCGCCTTCGCTTCTGTAAGCTTGCCTGAATGCTGTAAGTTCTTCAACATGCGCAAACGAACGGTTTTGGTCGACGGCTCAAGATCGGCTGCTTTATTGGTCGCTTCCTGTGCTTTGCTGTCTTCGTGCAATTTCGAGTAAACGCTGGCTAGAGTCGACCAGGCTTCGTAGCTGCCTGGTGCAAGCTCGACCGTCCGTTCCAACTCCTGCACTGCGCGGGTATTGTTCTCCGAACCGCTTAGCAACAGTCCGAGTTGGAGGCGGGCTGCAACCAAGTCCGGCGCTGCGTTGACAGCTTGCTGAGCGGCTGCGAGAGCTTCATCCATGTGTCCACCCTGCCGCAGCAAAACGGTTGAAAGCAAGAGGTGGAGCTGGGCGCTGTTGGGGCATCGTCCTTGCCAGTTTTTCAGCAAACTAGCTGCTTCTGTAATGTGCCCGGCGGCAAACTGTGAAGCGGCCTGGGATATACAAGTGCGGCAACCGGGATCATCTTTGGCTGGTCCGGTGGAATTCTTGCCACCGCGTGCTTCGCCCGGCGGAAGAGCGACGGACATTAACACAAAGACCAAAGCTGAAACCGCCGGAGTTCTAGATAGTTTCAACACTGTTTGCCCTCGTCTGTGCAATCATCTAAACTGTAGCTAGAAGAAGTCCGTCTCAACCTGTTGTATTGTTCTTTGCCCGAATTTCGGGATTCTAGTCGAGTAAAATCATCGGTCTTTTCAATAATTGAAATCGATTGTACGTCTTGGCCATTTTAGCTTGTTTCTCCTGCCCGTCTTCATTGGGGCGGTATTGGTGTCCGCCGAGCCGGTTTTCGGACAGAAAGCCAAACAAGCCCCTGCCGCTGTGCAGAGCGCAGGAAAGGCTTCCGCGAAAGGCCATCTGAGTTCAAAGGAACTTTACGAACAGGCAATCAAAAGCTACGCTGCCGGCAAACTCGATGAATCGGCCGATCTTCTCAAGAAAGCGCTGGTAAGCGACGGCAGTAATGCAGCGGCTCATAATATGTTAGGAAAGATCTATCACCGCCAGCAAAAGCTTGATCTGGCGATTGCGGAATATATTAAGGCGATGCTAGCCGATAAGAAGGTGCCGGAGGCTCGTTACAATCTGGCGATTGCTTATTTCGACCAGAATAATCTGACTGATGCCGTGCGATTGCTGGAGGACGTAGCGAAGGATGAGCCGACCAACGCCGAATGCATTTTCAATCTTGCCCTTTGCTATGAACGGCAGGGGCGAAACGACAAAGCATTTGGGACTTGCCAGCAAGCCGTCAAGCTCTGCCCGGACAATGCCCTGGCGCACTATAGCCTCGGCAGGCTCTATCAGCAAAACGGGCAGTTCGAGCCAGCTGTAGAGGAATATAATAAAGCGCTAGCGATCAACCCGAATATGGTTGATGCTCACAACAATCTCGGGGTCGCATTCGCGTCGCTGGGCAAGTTTGCTGAGTCGGTCAGCGAGTATCAAGCAGCGCTCAAGATCGATCCCAACTATCCTGAGGCGCAGCGCAATCTTGGCTATGCTCAGGCTCATCTAAGTCTGGGCATCACTTACTTCAATCAAGGTGACTTCCAGAAAGCGCTGGATGAATACAGCAAGGCGATTGAGATCGATCCCAGTTATTCCGATGCTCACTATAACTTGGGATTGCTATATCACAAACAAGGTCAACTCAAGCAAGCTGCCAGTCAATATCAGATCGCCATCAAGAGCGATGCGAAGAATGCCAAGGCCCATAACAATCTGGGTGTGGTTTACGCGAAACTCGGCAAGATTGATTCAGCCGTTGCTGAATACAAGAAAGCGCTGGAGCTGAAGCCGGGCTATACCGAGGCTCAGAAAAACCTGCAGTCAATTTCGAAGTAATGCTGATTAACGTCAGCAATATGACAGTGCAGACTATTCGACCGTTGCGGAATAACCCTGACGGCGGTTGTTTTGATTGTCGGCGTTAAGTGGAACCGGATAGCTGATTTTGATCTGGCGGGCATCGGTTGTTTTCGGTGGGTGAACGATCACTGCCGCCCACTTATCTGACGAAATCTCGGAAGGCTTACCGAATCTGTGTCCGGAAGCCGCTCTCGATGGAGAGAGCTTGATTGGCAGCTCCCAGGAGTACTCGCCCATGTCATCGGCAATTGCCTGGGTGTCGATTACGTGGGGGTTGGTCAACGGCACCGGTGGTGCTTGCCCGACCGGTTCTACGCCCGGCCAAGAACCGGTAACCAGGGTTAATCTGGCTCCGGGCGTTCCGCACTGAACACGCAAGAGCCGCTTGCCGCCTTGCTTGACTACTGAAGCAAGCCTGTCTGTTACCGGAATGATTCGACTGGCTTGCAGTGGTTGCACTACTTTCTTTTTTGTCAAATACTCTGCAACCACCGCCGACAGCTTCTTTTTTGTTGCTTCTTGGTTGGTTGCGCCGGTAAAGTCATATCCTTCGCCGGCGTTGAAGCTGTAGTCGTTGACTGCGATCTTATAGCGAGCGTCCTGAGCGATATCGTGCCATCGACCGCGAGTGTCTTGAGCCATTGCAAAGACAATTCGCTGTCCGGACGGCTTGCTGGGATCGTATGCCAGCTTCAGCCCGTGCACGTCGAAAAATGGGCCTCCCAAGCCGCCGCCCACACTGTGTTCGAGCGCTTTAAGCAAGATTTTACCGTTGATGGTGGCAAAGGTGAGATGGTTTTCGAACGGCAATACTTCTTCGACCTTTTCCATCGTAATCGGACCTCGTTCGATGCGGCCCCTTATGCCGCCGCGGTTTTCGAACGAAATCGTGGCACCATATTTGGTGCCGGCATCCACCAGCGCGTCGCAAATCAGATCTCCCAAAGGAGAGTCCCAGCTGTATTGATGGAAGCGATTGTCGAAATCGTTTGTTGCAAAGGCGACTTTCTTGCGCCTGAGCGCCAAGACCGGTCCGGCCCTTTCGGCGATGAAGGTCGACATCTCCTTGTCTTCGTAAATATGATCGGCGATGTTAATCAGGTGATAGTCAAGCTCGGCCGGGATTAAATGCCCCTGGGCATCGAAGGCCAGTTTCAGTTTGCCCAGCGCCCGGCCGTAGCAACCGGTCTGAACGATTACGGTGGCGGTGCCGTCTGAATGTTTGACTACAATCGGTTGGTCCAAGCGAGTGTGGCTGTGCCCTCCGACAATCACATCGACATCCGGTATGGCCTCGGCGAGTTCTTTGTCGCGCTCGACTCCGACATGCGTGACGAGGATGATGCGTGTAATTCCTTCGGCTTTCAACCTTTCAACTTCTTGCTTGACCGGCTTTACCCAATCTGTATCTTTATCTTTAATATGGACTTTGCCGGTAGTCAGAGAAACTTGCTCCAGATCTGGTGTAATTGCTCCGACAAAACCAACCTTCTTGCCGGCAACTGTCTTTACCACCGACGGCTTTACTATCTTGGCCAGCTCCGGGACTCCGGAGGTATCCATGTTTGCGGAGATGACGTCGAACTTGGCGGCTTGTAGCTGTTTGGCCAGATTGTCGGGACCGTCGTCAAACTCGTGGTTGCCGGGCTCGTAGACGTCGTAGCCGGCAAGATTGAGCAAACCCACTTCAACTGCACCGTGATAAAACTTGTAAAAGGGGGTGCCCTGAAAAATGTCGCCGGCATCTACAGCCAGGACATTGGGCGTATTCTTCCGGATGGTGCGTATGAGATGTCCAATTCGGGCCAAACCGCCTATTAAGTTGCCGCGCTCACGAAATGATTCATCGTGGGCGTGCAGGTCATTGGTGTGTAAGATGGTCATTACTAGATCCGGCTCACTCGAACTTTGAGCGGATGCGGTCACAGCTACCAGGGGGAGGCAGAAGGCAATGATAAGCGCAAGCGCGAAGTTAATCTCGGTTGCTTGCTTGATTGGTTTTGGGTTGACCATAGATTGTCTCAATCTGCCTGTTTTTTCCGTCCACAATATATGCAAGGCTCAGGACACGGTACGCAAGTTAAATGTCGAATCGGTCAGCGAAGATGGCTGTCCCGTGGCGGTTGCTCAAGCCCGGACGGAATTAGACCTCGATCCGTTCGGCGCACCGCGTGATGCCAGAATTTATGTAGATTATAAGAACACCAGCGAAAAGGCTATCGCTGCCGTTAAGTTTCGCGTACGGTTTTACGATCAAGATGGCAAGGACAGAGGTACCTTTCATGCCCCTGATGCCAGGGCGGTAGAACCGGCCGGGCAGGGAGCTCAAAAGTGGCGGCTCGACCGGATCGATCCCCGCACGGCAATGGTTAAGATGCGCGTATTGGAGGTCAGATTTGCAGACGGCTCCAGCTGGCAAAGCGTGAAGATGTCGGAGGTTGTCCAACCGGTCGGAAATGCCAGCAACCCGATGCCTGATACCGCCGGTGCCCCAGCCTCGCAATCTTCCCCGGTAGATGCAACTGCTCCGGCTGGTTCCGGTTCGGAGCCGCCAGCGCCTCCTGCAGGCGGTGGGGATTCTTTTGATTCAGGCGGGTAGCCTTTTTTATACGGACAAGAGGAATCTTTAAGTCGAAATTAGCTCTCTAAGATTAATCCTGATCTTTCCAAGAAGCTGTCATATCCCAAGGCGGTGTATCGTATATCCACCGTCGCAACACTTTGATTTTCAAGGGACTAAGTCTATGGGTTCCCGCGTCCGCTTCTTCGGTGCTGGCGTAGCCGTTTCGGCTCTATGCTTTCTTCTGGCATCAATGACCTGGCAGTATGTGCTCGGATTGTTTGTCCTGGCTGGCGTTGGCTGGGGCTTCTGGAGCTGGCTCGCCGAGTCGGAGAAAGATCGCTTGCGGGCAAGAGCGGAAAGGGCGCGCCGTAAAGAGACCGGTGAGTTCCTCTTGATTGATGACGAAGCAGATGACATTTCTGAAAAGCTCGAGCGACCGATTACGCGGAAGCGCTCGGTGCCCCAGTTGCAGTCGACTCGGATTGAGAGTCGCAGCCGTAGTAAGAGTAATGTCTACCAGTTTCCCAAGCGTGAGCGTAAGGAAAACGATCATTCTTCCCGGACTGAAGCGGCTGACTAAGCTGCTCGCTTCATCCGAGAATCTACATCAATGAATGGTGCCTGAGCGATGCCTGAATTGCCGGAAGTCGAGACTGTTCGCCGGGGGCTGGAGCGTCAGCTGCCCGGGCAGTCGGTAACTTCAGTCGAAGTCTTGCGCACCGATTCGATTGCTTATCCGGCACCGCAGCAATTTTCAAAGCTCCTGGTCGGGCACAAGATTCAAAAGCTGGTGCGGCGCGGCAAGTATCTCTTGCTGCAGTTAGATCGAGATGCCGGTCTGGCAGTGCATCTTAGAATGTCAGGAAGGTTGCTGCTGGTCGACAGAAAGGTGAAGGCGGGAGCGCACCTGCGCGTAAGAATTGGGATTTCAGGTGGGCGAGAACTGCGCTTTGAAGACATGCGAGTGTTCGGCCGGCTCTGGTACGTGCCATCCGGTTGTCAATTCGATGAGGTTGTATCCGGGCTGAAAGAATTGGGCGTCGAGCCGCTCGAGATGTTGAGTGCCGGTCACCTTAAGGAAGCTTTCGCCAACCGCACACAAGCGATTAAATCTTCTCTGCTCGATCAAACGGTGATTGCAGGCATCGGCAATATTTATGCGGACGAATCCTTATTTGAAGCAGGTATCAACCCGTTGAGAAGCGCCCGCGATCTTTCGTTGGACGAGCTGGACCGCTTGGCGGAGAAAATCAAAATCGTGCTGGAGCGAGCGATTGAGCTGGGCGGGTCGAGCATCAAGGATTACACAGACAGCAGCGGTGTCAATGGCCGCTACCAGCATTCATCGCTGGTTTATGGACGGGCCGGGCAGCCCTGCCGGGTCTGTTCCACGGCGATTGAGCGAATTCGATTG
>CAZSNX010000105.1:2523-4819 GCA_964607945.1 uncultured Candidatus Obscuribacterales bacterium | reverse complement strand
TTGGTCGGACGCTCGACGCACTTTTGCACGCAGTGCCAGCCCAGCCGTAAGAAGCGCCAGAGAAAGATTTGAATTTGGAAACTGGGCATCTGCGGTTTGGGTGCTCGGCGGACTTGCTGGTGACTGTCAGAATTGGAAGTAGAGAAAGCGATTCGACTCATCGGGAAGCAATGCGAGCATCAGAAAGATCAAGAAGGTGCAATAGGCGGCCTTTACGACTCTGGGAGCTTTACCGAAGAAATCCCCCTTGCGTGCGAATTCGGAGATCACCTGAGCGGCAAATAGACCGGCCAGCAAGAAGGGGATGAGCGGCATCACCAGCGGACCTTGTGAAGTGAAAATCGAGAGCGGAGCAGGCGTGAGTAGCTTCGCCGGATTGAGCATTCTTGCCACCATATTCAATGCGATTGGAATATGATCGGCGCGGAAGAAAACGAAGCTTATACAGAAGGCATGGAAGGTAATGAAGATGGCTACTACGTTCCATACGCTCGTTTTTACTATTTTACCCAGCCAATCAATCTTGTTATAGAGCTGCATCCATAGGCGATGGATGATCAAAGAAAAGCCCTGAAACATTCCCCAGGCGATATAGTGGAGCGCTGCGCCATGCCACAATCCGGCTAAGGATGTGGTAAGCAGGAGGTTGCGATAAATCTTCCACTCCGCGCAGCGAGATCCGCCCAATGAAAAGTAAACATAGTCTCTGAACCAAAGTGAAAGAGAGATGTGCTGTCTATGCCAGAGCTCTCGGATGTTGTTCGACATGTAGGGCACATTGAAGTTCGGCGGAACGGAAAGACCCAGCATGGCAGACGAACCGATGGCGATGTCGGTGTAGCCGGAAAAGTCGCAGTAGACCTGATAGGCGAAGGCATAAGTGGCCAGCCAAAGTTCGACTTCGCTGAAGTTGCCAGGGTTCTGGTAGACAGCATTGACGAAAATTGCCAAATTGTCGGCAAGGAGTATCTTTTTGGCCAGTCCGTGCAGAACCAGTACGAATCCTGAGTCGAATTGGTTGCTGTCGAACTTTCCGCCGCTTCGTATCTGCGGAACGAACTCTTGATACCGCTTGATCGGTCCGGCAATCTGAGTCGGGAAAAAACCGGCGAAAACAGCGAATTCTCCGAAGTTTCGTACTGGCTCTTGCCCTTTATAAACTTCGATGACATAGTGCAAAAACTCGAAAGTGAAAAATGAAATTCCGAGGGGAAGAATGACGTTTACTATGAATTCCGGGTGCGGAATGTGCAGCACATTGAGCGCCTGAAAGCCAAGCTTCAGAAAGAAGTTTGTGTACTTGAAGTATCCAAGCAGTCCGATGTTAAAGATAAGCGCAAATGCCAGCCAGACTTTCTTGGTGGCAACACTGGAGGCAATCGCAAAGCCAAAGAGCCAGTTGGCAACGGTCATGCCTACGATCAAGAGCAGATAGACCGGGTTCCAGCTGCCGTAAAAGATATAGCTGGCAGCCAACAGCACGATTGCCCTGAATCGCGCCGGTGTAAGCCAGTAGATTGCCAGAACCAGTGGCAGAAAGATGATGTACTGCAAACTATTAAACAGCATGGGCGGATTATAGCTGAACCAGCCGTCAGCGGTTCAATTAACAGTAACGAGTTCGTGTTTGAACGAACTGAGTTTGCTTTGAGCGTAACGCTAGTTCGACACTGCCGGTGGTGGCGAAATTCTCGAATTCCATCGGCATTTTTTGCTCGAAATCGATTTATGGATAGTGGCGACCTGGCTCTGCAGGTGGGGTTGTTGGCTTTATTAGAGAAATCTTCAATAGATGAACAACATCAAATGTGGTTGTTATGTAGAAACGGGCACAACTAAGGTAGTCCCACGCTCGGGTGAATTCCTATGCTTAGAATCGGAAAACCAAGTTACAATCCGCTCGCAAATGTCAGATTGCCGCAGATGTCTTCAGTTCCTGGCACGCAAGACCTTCAGTTCATGCTCGGGAAGGCTCAGAGGAACTGGCGCGCCGCAATCGAATTGCCTTTTAAGTACGCGGATTCCAGCGCGCTTTTTATCCTGACAGTCAAGTGTGACATGGGCTCGGGAGAGCCGTGCTGGATGCTCTACCGTAACGATCCAGGCGGATCTTCGATGATCTGGAGTTACGTCAGTCTCGATGTGCATTTGCTCCGCAATCTGGTGCATACCGAATGCGCCGCTGCTGCCGGAGCCGGTCAATTGTCTGAAGAGGTCTGCATGCCCGACCCGGCAACAGCTGATGCGATGGCCTTGTCTTCGTCGCGAGTGATCGATGTGCTTTCGGCTGCTGCAC
>CAZSNX010000105.1:0-2513 GCA_964607945.1 uncultured Candidatus Obscuribacterales bacterium | reverse complement strand
GACCTACAATAGCCCGCTGGTGCGCGAGGATGCCAGTCTCGAGGGAGATCTGGCACGGTTGCAGGTGCCAACGTTGCTGCAGTCTATTCAAATGGAGAAGATGACCGGGAGGCTTGAGTTTCAACGAGCCGGACAGACTGGAGACATTTTTTTCGAAGACGGAGCCTTGTGGCATGCCTCAACTGTGGAAGCTACCGGAGACGAGGCGGTCCTGGAGCTGCTTACCTGGCAAGATGGCAATTTCCATTTCTATGAGGGTGAGCGATTCTTGCACCAGACTGCCAAGCGCCGGCTTGATTCATTATTGATGGAGGGAGTCACACTGCTCGATCAATGGGTGTACCTGGTGGCATCCGGCATCCGCAAAACTTCCTATTTGATCAGGCGACAGCCGGATATCTCGGAATCAGATTTTGCTATGTCTTTGTTGGATCGCACCGGCGGTGAACTATCAGACTTGAAAGAGCTTTACGAGCGGGTTGACGGCAGGAGCACGCTCGATCAAGTTTTGGCTCGCCATCAAATGCCCAAGTCGCAATGGGTGCCGATGTTATACAACCTGGTAAGCCGCGATTTGATTGCGGCAGCAGACTCACTGCCTTCTTCCGGACCGAAAATGCCTGAAGCAATGGTGATCGATCAGTCGGTGCTGGACAGCGTAACTAGAGCCCTGTCTCGCTCGGAGACCGGTATCTTGAGTTATCCCACTTTGCTTTATCTGCTCACTCAGGAGTTCTATCGGTTTAAACGAGGTGGGCAGCCATTTTCGCTGGTCGTATTTGATATGTGCGCGACAGACAGCCGCCAGCCCAATGGCGTGCGTGCGCTTCCGATCCAGTCGCTGCGCGAAATGGCTATTCGCATACGCAGCGCCAAGCGAGATCTGGATTGTCTGGCTCATTTCGAGACATTGGATTTCGCGATGCTGCTTCCTCACACCGATATAGAAGGAGCCTCAACTCTGGTCAGACGACTTGAGCGGTTGATCTCCGGCGATCCGCTCATGAACACGATTCATGCACATCAGATTATTGGTTATTTCGGAATCGCGGCGGTGCCGGAAGATTGCGACGAGCCGGGAGTGCTCTTGGCTGCCGCCAGGCGAGCGAAGGAGCTGGCGAAGCAGAGCAATAAGCCGCTGGTTTGTTTCCGGGACAGAGCGGCATTGGAGTTCTAAGAAGCGGAAATCGCCAAACGATTGCCGTGCAGGCAGCAGCGGGCTTTCCGACCAATATTAATGCGCTTGAGATTAGAATTGTCTTGACATCACCCGCGTGCGTATGTAACCTATTTCCATCGAATTTTGGCTAGGGCTGGTAGCTGAATCTCGAGAAGAATTTGGGGTTTGCAGAATGTTGAAACTACGAAGTCGGGCCGTTGGCCGGCTCAGCCTTTGCTTGGTCGGAATCCTTTCAATCTATGCCATGTCCGTTCGTCCGGGCAATTGCGATCCTGGCAATCAGCTCCACGAGCCGACTCAGCTTCCAATCGCCAGAGCAAGCGCGCCGATCAGCCAGGATGGTGACATTCTCCTGATCATGCCGGCGGCCTCTGCTCAGCAAGATCAGATCCAGACTACTTTGCAGGAAGTGCATGGAACAGTAATCGGCACAATCGGCGAAGGGCCTCTGACTGTTTATAAAGTTCAATGCGAAAAGGGAAAGATGCTCGAGACACAAAAGAAGCTCTCGAAGGACAAGAATTTCAGCATAGTCGAGTGCAATTACAAGTTCCGGATTAACGCGGCGTCCGCCCCGCTGGCCAACGATCCTTATTTCCCAAATGAATGGCATCTCGGTGCGGTCAATGCCATCAAGGCATGGCAGCTGAACAAGGACAAGACTTTTGCTGTGGGAATTCTCGATACCGGGGTTTCTACGTCCAATCAAGATCTGTCAGGCAAAGTGTATCAAGGGTACGATGCGATCGACAGGCTGGAGCGCCAAGACGACGTGATGGGGCACGGCACATATGTAGCCACTACATTTGGTGCCAAGGCGAACAATCGCTTGGCAACCGCCGGTGTCGCGCGTAATGGGTACATCTATCCGATCCGGGTCGGCACCGCGCAAGGCTATGTCGATGAAGCGGCCATTCTCGATGCAATCTATCGCTGTGGAAAGTTGGGTATTAAGGTAATCAACATCAGCGCCAATGCGGACCCCCCTTATTCATTCGCGAATCCCTGGGTGCATCCGGCAATGCACACGTATCTGAAATGGTTTCATGATGCGCGAGGCGGGTTGGTTTTCAATGCCTCCGGCAATAATGGAGCCAGAGATACGAGCGCGCGCCTGCCATACCTGATAGTCGTTTCGGCGATTGGAACTGACTACAGTCTGGCCAGCTTTTCAACCTATGGAAATCCCGTTTGGTTTACAGCACCGGGTGTCGGCATTTACTGCTCCGGCAAGGATGGTCGGGTCGCAGCACTGTCTGGGACGTCATTTTCCGCTCCGATCTGCGCAGGGATTGCGGCGCTGGTTTGGGGCGCGAATCAAGGGCTGAGCAAT
>CAZSNX010000104.1:0-10975 GCA_964607945.1 uncultured Candidatus Obscuribacterales bacterium | reverse complement strand
ATGTTTTTTGAACGCACGCCATCTGGCGATGAAGAGATTCACTGCAGATCTCCAGAAGCACAATGCGGACGGCGGCGTCGGCGTGACCGTCGATTACGATCTCGAACAAATTGAATATGAGGAAAGCAGCACATACAAAGATGTCCTGCTCAGCTTCACGGTAATTGGGACAGCAATCTCGCAGGACCGGCAAGCAGCACCGGTGCAGCCGCCCGGCACGCTCCTTTGCCTCAATTTGGCCACTGGCAGCCAGCGATTGTTGAGCGCCGATTTCTCACCCAACTCATTGAACGACTACTCACCAGCAATTCGTGCGCTAATGGACGACGAAGAAATTTAGAACACAGGAGTTTGCCAGCATGCCTAATAGCGATCAACAGCCCTATCACGGAGACTTGCCAGAGCATGCCCGCGAACGCCTGCATGAGATGAGAGGCAAGGACGGGCACCGCCGGCTGTTCACGAGTGACTTGTCGGTCAACGAATTCCTGCTGGTCAAGGAGACGGGTTTCGAGCCGGCCGGACTGGTCGTTGGCAGTTCGATTTATCACGTCGGGTTTCAACAAGCCAGATGGACCAAAAATGAAGAGATGACGGTGCTGACGCAAGCGATGTACCATGCGCGAGAGCTGGCGATGACTCGCATGGAAGAAGAGGCTGCAGAACTGGGAGCTGACGGAGTAATCGGCGTCCGGCTGAAGGTAAAACACTTGCACTGGGCTTCCGACCTGGCGGAGTTCGTCGCAATTGGTACCGCCGTTTATCATAAAGACGGCAACAGCGCATTTCGAACCCACGAAGGCAAGCCCTTTACCAGCGACCTTTCCGGTCAAGACTTCTGGACTCTGCTCAAGTCCGGTTACCGCCCAGTGGGGCTGGTGATGGGTAATTGCGTTTATCACGTGGCACACCAGACTTTCGGCCAATGGTTCAAAACCGCCGGTCAGAACACCGAAATGACCAATTTCACCCAAGCACTTTATGATGCCCGCGAATTGGCGATGGAGCGGATGCAGGCCGAGGCCGAACATCTCAAAGCCGAAGGCATCGTCGGTGTGGATATCCAGGAAGGCAGTTACGGCTGGAGTTCGCACGTGATCGAATTTTTCGTAGTGGGAACAGCGATTGTTCCGATGCGAGCCGACCATCACATCCCCACACCGCAGCTGGTGCTTTCGGTCAACGGTTGAGGCTGAGCAACAGCGCCGCCTGATGCGCAGCTTGCCATGCAACGGAGTGAGGAATTGCCCAAGTGACTCCTGTTATACCCGGTGAACTGCGTCCGTGGAACGTGGCACCACTATGGCGAATAGAAAGACCGTTTGCCCCTGCCGAGGTCGAACGGGATCTCGAGTGTGATGTCTTGATAGTAGGCGGAGGAATTACCGGTCTGGCAGTGGCTCTCGCATTGGCCGGACGCCGAAAGATAATCGTCGCCGACGCCGGACAGCTGGCCGAGGGCAGTACCGGCTGGAGCGCAGGCATCCTCTCTCTGTCAACGACCCTGGATATTGGCTCCGTCGAAAAGTTCATTTCAGAGACAGCCACCCGCGAGCTCTCCTTCTTCGTGCAGGACTCGCTTTTGCAAATCAAGAATTCTCTTGCACTGGCTGGCCCCGATTGGCAAACAGGCAACTCTCTATATGTAGCCGCCAACAAAAGGCACCACAAACTGCTGGAGGAGGAGGAGGCCGCTCGGCACAAGTATGGTTTGAGCTCCGAACTTCTCTCAATCGAGCACCTAAAGAAGTCCGGACTCTACTTCAGTAAGGCGCTCGAGCTTTTCTCCGAGCATGCCGTCAATCCGGTCAAGTTGATTGCAGCGATGGCAGAAAAAATAGTTGCCGTCGGCGGGCAGATTTTTGAGAACTCACCGGTTACGGGCTGGCACTACGACAGCGATAGATTCAAGATAGAGTGCGCCGGGCATGCTATTGCAGCACAGCATCTTGTTCTGTGCACGGGACTCGCCAGCGATGCCCTCAAGGAGTTAGGTGATATTAAAAACTTCTGTATCCCGGTTACCAGTCACATACTGGTGACAGAACCAGCACAGGAGTTAGCCGACACATTTTGCAAAAACAATAGAATCGCGCTATGGGACTCCACCCAGCTCTATCACTATCTCCGGTACCTGCCGTCCGGACGCCTGCTCGTAGGCGGCGAAGAGTCACCAGGGGTAGTGCCAGGTCAAGTGCTCGACGCAACCGACAGCCACATTCAAAGGCTTTACCGATGGGCAGCAAAGCACCACAAAATTCCCCTGCCCAAAATCGAACATTGCTGGAAAGCCAGTCTCACCCTGCCGGTCGACGGACTGCCGCTCCTCAAGCTAAAGCAGTTCAATGAGAGCATGCTAATTGCAGCTGTCACAGATGGAATTCCGTTTGCACTAGTGCTCGGAAGAATCACAGCCGAACTGCTGGTCAATCAACAGCACCAGCTATCCGAATTAATGGGACGCAACCGCCCGATGCCATTAGAAGCCAGAATACTGTCTCTTCTACCGGCTGTACCGGAGCTAAGGCAGAGCGCCTATCGACTTGCTTTCAGCTTACTCAAGCTCAAAGATCTGCTCGACTAGTTGTCGCTGCCTGCAGCATTGCTGACATAACCCTTGATCATATCCAAGAAGTCCGTCGCATTACGATAACCATAACTGGTGGCACGCAGCTTGCCGCTGGCGTCCAGGACAATAATGCAAGGATAACCTCTGACTTTATGCTGCTTGGCGAATGCCTCACCTTGCTGACCGTCTTCAGCGTCCAGCTTAACGCAGACGTACTGACCGTTAAGATACTCCAGAACGGCTGCATCGGTATAAGTATCACGATCGAGGCGCTTACACCAACCGCACCAGTCGGTGTAGAGGTCTACCAGCACCAATTTGTTGCCCTTTTTCGCCGACTGCAATCCGGACTGCAAGTCATGCACCCATACCAGCTTGCGTGCAATTGCCGTTCCGTCGGCGGCGGAACCGGATGCATCTGCTTCCGCCCGGCAATCCATTCTCACGAAAAACACTGCGAACACAGCCAGAAGCACGATGTCCCAGCGATTAATTCGGGCAAAGATTGTTTCCAGCAGGTTTTTCATGTCAACTCTTCCTTCGAGACATTCGACCGTACTCACCGTTTTGCGAAGCGACGATATGGATATTCTACTGTAAGCGGCAAGACCGCAACCAACTCAGTTGCCGCATCGAACTAACGGACCTTCTCAGCCAGGTTAGGCGCCGCAGGCGTACCCAAGAGCGCGGACCGGACGAGTTTCAACGGCGGAAAGCCTTGCGCCAGGAACTGATCGTGAAATTCCTTCAGGCTGAAATCCTTTCCCTTGGCCTTTTTGTAATCGTCGCGCAGGGAAAGGATTTCCATCTTTCCCAAGGTGTAGACCAGATAGGTTGCATCCACCGTTCCTCGCTTTGCCTCCCGCTCGGCATTTGTCCGCTCTTGAAACCCTTCGTTGACAAAGAAGTCGATGCCCTGGTCGAGCGTCATGCCGGCAGTATGCATCTTGATGCCAACTATGTAACGGCAGACTCTCAACAAGGCATCATGCAGCTGGACCAATTTGAGCTTCTGATCGCCAGCGCCAAGCCCCTGCTCAAGCATCATCTCCTCGCAATAGTGAGCCCAACCCTCTCCATTGGATGAGCAACCGACAAGCTTTCTTACTTTTGAAGGAGCTTGCTTTACCCAAAGAAATTGCACGTAATGACCGGGATATGCTTCGTGAACGCTGGTGTTGATTAAGTCCAAACGGCAGAAATCACGCATATGCTCTTCTGTCTTTTGCGGAGTCCAAGTCGGTTCCGGCAGCGTTACATGATAGTAAGCCTCAGTTGCCTTTTGCTCGAACGGTCCAGGCGTGTCCATCGAAGCAAAACTCAAAGCTCTCTCGAAGGGAGGAGTCTCCTGGACTTTTACACGTTCTTGGCTCGGAATCGAGCAAATGGACTTTGTCAGACAAAAGTCTCTCAGCTCCTCAAGCACATTTTGGGTCGAAGAAATTAGTTGCTCAGGCTTGGGATGATCGACTGCAATCGATTGATAAACTTCGTGCGGAGACTTGGTAGCGTCTATTTCCTTAGCTGTTTCTATAAAACCGGACTTAAGGCGGCTCAACTCGCGCTGGCCTCTTTCCAGCAGGGAGTCAACCGATTCATCAACCATCTCTTCGTACAGCAACTTCTTGGCGAACAATTCCGGACCAAGCGCGAAACTACCGTTGGACCGTTTGGACAAATCTTCCTTCAAGAATTGCTGATAGGCTCTGAGGCTCTCAATTACCTTGTCATTTTCTGCCTTGAAGTCCTTTTGTAGCTGCTCGTCCTTAACCGAGCTGAATGCATCCGGAACAGATTGACTGAAGAAGTCAATGATTCCGGGCAACTGTTGCAAGGCAATTTGAGTGTACACAGCCGGCGGATTGGAAAGATTCTTTCGTCCTTCGGCAAGCATGCCGGGAATCAGCCTTTCTCTGGCGATGCAAGCCTTGAGTCGCTGCGGGAGAGGCGCGAAGTCACGCTTCATCAAAGTAAAAACACTTTGACTGGCCAACGTCGAGTACTTATCGGGATTCTTCTTCCACATCTCAATCTGCTCGACTTCAAGCAGCTCGGCCTGCAGATGCGATTTAAGAAGGGGAAGATCGAGCTTGGACACCGGACTTAACTGACTTGCATCTAAGTCATTCAGCTTAGCCAGCCACTGCTTGTTTCGAACGGCGGTCTCATGGAAAGCCTGCGCCGACACGTCTTCCAACTTAACGTCCCAGGCATGCTCGCCGAGATCGGTAGCCCAGGTAGGATTACGGGACAATGTAAAGTCGAAATACTGATCGACAATCGCCTCAAAGCTGCCCTGCGGCGTCTTTTGCACGCAGGTGGTGCCGGAATCCGCGTTAGCGGCTTCATTTGAAAGAGATAGCCCGGAAGCTGCCAGAACTGTCAGCGTAAGACCCCAAGCAAAGAGCGACAGAAGAGGCATCTTTCCACCTTTCCTCAATAACTTGTGAGGTTCAATAGACATACAAATAGAAAAAAACAATTACAAAATAGAATTCAAGTCCGGCTTGAGATTGAATAGCAGGGTTCATCCCCATATCATTTCATAAGTGCTGCTAGCTCCGCAGAATCCAGGTAAGATTTAGAGATATCAGCTGTCAGGGAACCCAATATGCCAGCCCCTTACGAAATATTCGTGCTAGTCAAGCAGGTTCCGGATCAAGGCTCGAAAGCGGGTCTCAATCCGGACGGTACCATTGATCGCGCAAAAGCCAAGCGGATGCTTAATCCGTTCGACCGTTACGCGCTGCAAGCCGCACTTCACACGAAGAAGTGCTATGGCGGTCGAGTTACGGCGATCTCGATGGGACCGCCGCCGGCAGTTGAGATCTTGATGGAAGCGCTCGAGCACGGTGTCGACCGCGGAGTTCTTCTGTCAGACCGGCGTCTGGCTGCCTCCGACACATTGGCAACCGCTTATGCGCTTTTCAAGACGGTCAGCTGGGTCGGCCGATTCGATCTGATTTTTTGCGGTCTGCAAACTACGGACGGCGACACTGCACAAGTCGGTCCGCAGTTAGCAGAGCGCCTTGGACTTCCGCAGATTACCTATTGCCAGGATTTCAACGTAGAAGATGACAAGGTCCACGCCGAACGCATCATCGAAGGCGGATATCAGAAGCTCATATCGGAATTACCGGTATTGATAACGGTAGCCAATTCTTATCATTCGCTGGAATACAAGTCTTTCCGTGGCGCATGGAAAGTGCAGCAGCTGCTTAGAAACCAAGAAGAACAGAAGAGGTACATCCAAACGGTGGATCTCGACATAGTCGGTGCAGACCCCGAGCGATGCGGATTGAAGGGCTCACCTACGATCGTCGCGGCAACCGAGAAAGTAGGCGAGATTGGCGGCAACTGCTCGATGCATGAAGGACACGCACCAACCGATATGGTCTCGGAAGTACTGAATGCGAGCAAGATCAAGGAGTTTCTAACCGTATGACGGACGAAGGCAACAAGGTTTCTTCGCCCAAAGGCGAAGTACTGGTCATAGCCGAACAGATCCTCGGCGAACTCCAGCCTGTGACTCTCGAGTTGCTCGGCGCTGGAAGATATCTTTCGGACAAGTTGGGTAGTCAGCTCACATGCCTGGTGATGGGGCACAACCTGTCTGAAATCACCGAAAAGTTGGTTTCCTATGGTGCAGATGCGGTCTATGTCGCGGATCACCCGGATTTGAACTGCTATCGAACCCTGACCTATCGCAGAGTGGTAGTAGATCTGCTCGACTCGCTGGCAATTCCGCCCCACATCTGTTTGCTTGGATCAACGACAACTGGAAGAGATCTTGCGCCTCGGATCGCCGCACATTTCGAGACCGGACTGACTGCCGATTGCACCGAGCTCGACGTCGGTCCTTACGAACACAAGAGCAAGGTCGATCCAAGCAAAGTCGGACTCTACGAAGAATGCCTGTACGCAATTCGCCCGAGCTTCGGAGAAAGCTTGAAAGCCAGGATTTTGGGACCTTGGAAGAATCCTCAGATGGCCACCACCAGACCAGGACAGATGACACCGCTCAAACCGGAGTCCAATCGTCAAGCGAAGATCGTGCCGGTGCAAGTGACGATCAAACCGGAAGACAATCGACTGATTGTTGCTGAAACACTAAGAGAAGTGGGCAAAGGCATTAAGTTGCAAGAAGCCGATGTAATCGTAGCTGGCGGATACGGACTGGGAACGGCTGATGGCTTTCAGTTGATGAACCAGCTTGCGGCCTGCTTTCCTAACTCAGCGGTTGGCTCGTCGCGAAAGGTAGTAGATCTCGGCTGGATTCCTTACGAGCATCAAGTCGGGCAAACCGGTAAAACTGTGCGTCCGAAGGTTTATATTGCTTGCGGAATTTCCGGAGCGATTCAACATCGGGTCGGAATGTCGAAATCAGGCTTGATCATCGCCATCAACAAAGACGTCGATGCGCCCATATTTAAATTTGCGCATCACGGCATTGTCGGCGACGTCTATCAGATCGTGCCGGAGATGATTCGACAGCTAAAGGGCTTGAGAGCAGAGCAGGAGGTTCAGACCGTTGTCAGCACGCATTGAATACGACCTATTGTTGGTCGGAGGCAGCCCTTCAAACCTTACGCTCGCCTATCATTTCCTGGAGCTGGCCAAAGCTAGCGGAAAAGAGTTTACTATCGCAATCCTCGAAAAGGGCAAAGAGTTCGGCAGCCACATCATGAGCGGTGCCGTTTCTAATCCGCATGTACTTAAGAAGGTTTGGCCGAATTACGCAGAGCTAAACTTCCCGATCGAAGCGATTTGCAACGAAAGCAATCTTTCAGTGCTGGGTCAGCGCGAGAAATGGGACATGCCGGCCTGGATGTATCCCAAATCGCTGGATAAGAACGGCTATTTTGTTCTTACGTTGTCGCAGTGCACTTATTGGATGTCCAATCAAGTGCAAGAAAAGGCGAAAGAAGCGCCGAACGTCGCCGTTGATATGTACACAGGCTTCGCGGCCCACAAGGTCATCTTCGAGGACGGCCGGGTAGCGGGTGTAGCTGTCACTGAAAATCCCAAGAGCGAAGAGGACTACGTTTACGCGAAGTTCACCGCATTTGGAGACAAGGGCTTCATTTCTCGCGACGTCATCGATCATTACAAACTGAGAGATTGCCCGCAGATCTGGTCAGTCGGAGTAAAGGAAGTCTGGCAGTGCAACGACAGTTATGAAGGCAAAGTGTGGCACACACTCGGCTGGCCGCTTCTGGACGGCACCTTCGGCGGCGGATTCGTTTACGGCATGAAGGACAAGAAGCTCACTATCGGAATGGTGATCTCGCTTGACAGCAAAGATCCAAACATGAATCCGCAGTGGAAGCTGCAGGAATACAAGAAACATTCCTGGATTCAAAATATGCTGAAAGGCGGCAAGCTGCTCAAGTACGGAGCTGCATTGTTGCCGGAAGGCGGATACTACAGCCTGCCGAAAAAATTTGCTGTGCCGGGAGCACTCCTGCTCGGAGATGCCCTGGGAGTACTCGATGTCAAACAACTAGCCGGCATCGACCGGGCGATGGAGTGCGGTTATGTCGCCGCCGAAGTCTTGCATGATGCGCTCATTAAGGGCGATTTCAGCGAAGAGGCGCTCGCTCCGTATCAGCGAAGATTGACCGATAGTTTTGTGATCAAAGAATCTTACGACGACAGATATTTTCGCTGGGCATTTATCGAGAATCCGAAACTGCTCGGACAGTATCTCCCGACAGTGGCAAAAGGAGTTGACGACGGACATCCGCTCGTGGGCATGATGAAAGTCGGTTTGAAGAATCCATTTGGTGCCGCCGCCGATGGTATCAGAGCGCTCGGCTTGATCGAAGGCAAGAAGGATATCGGACCGATCAAGTATATTCCTGACTTCAAGCACATAGTGCCGGCATTTGTCACACCGAAGTATGATGAGCCGCCCTATGACAAAGCGACCATTTACTCACGGCCGGACGCCGTATTCTACGCTTCTACGAAGTATCACGAAGGCAATCAACATATCGATGAATTCAACGCTCAAGTCTGCGTAAAGTGCATCTCCAGTTATGAAGCGCTTGGAAAGACCACCCCATGCGTAGCCGACTGCACAGCCGAAGTACACCGCATCGATGTTATTGAAAGCGTCAAGAAGCACGGCATGTCGCTGGAGAACTGTGTGCATTGCCGCACCTGTGAAATTGTCTGTCCGGAAGTAAATCTGCGCGTCAAACCAACCGAACAGGGCAGTGGACCGGACTTCATGGGGCTCTAAGCCTGAGTTTCGGCTTCCTGTGCGGCAGCGCAAAGCTACTCTTTGTAATCGATGCCATTTTCACGGCACCACCTGACGGCAATCTCGCGCGGGTTTTGACTGTTTTCCACTACAGGCAGACGAAGAAAGCGACCGCTGGTGTCTTCGACTATCTGGCGGGCGCGCTCGATGAAATCTCTCTGCCACTGGTGCATTGATGCATTCTGGCTTTCAGGCTGGCAGTGCTCACTGGTGACTAGCACCACTTGTCCGGTTTGCTTGTCTAGATAAGATGCGGCATCATCTGAGGCGCATTCCAACTCCACCAGAATGTCCTTCAGAAGTACGCAGCCAGCCATTCTTTACTCCAGATAAATGCCTTGGATTACACGCAGATGCAGTCCGTCAATCCAGGTTCGCCAGCGAGTTCGCCCACTCGGTCGCCAGCGTCGCCGCCGTTTCGCGAAAAGCTCTGAGCACCTCGACTCTACTCACTACTTTCGCCACACCTTGCACGCCTTCTGTTTTCACTACCCTCAATCCCTTGCGATCCAGCTCGGCGAGGTCTCCATCGATAGATTCTATAAGACTAATCAAGGCATTGCCAATCATATCCGGATTGTCTGTTACCACAGAAGCATGGACAAGCTCCAGTGACTGATCATGGCGAGTCTGCAGCTTCTCATTGAAGAGCTTTTCATTCTCGTTGACTTCGCCTCTGCTGGCTCAAACTGGTGAATTCTTCGGCAGCCCGCTCTTCGTTTGCGACAGCTACCAAAACATGCACGACTTGAAGGCAGACGTAGAACAGCTGAATTAGCCGGCACACGGTCGGACATCAAGTTAAGACAGAGCTGACTTGACCCTGTCCTTATTCGATGCTATTACGGACATGGGAGCATCACAGTCTCACGAGTTGGTAGGGGCAGTAGGGAAGACGTTCATGGATGAATCACAGCATTTAAGGAAAACACACGACAAGCCGCACACAGGCGGTAACGATGTGGCAAAGGACAACCTGGACTCAGTGCGAGTAGAGCGCTCAACGTCCGGCGGAGACGGCCGGGATTCGAGCAAACCGGCCGGCGACGTATTACGGTTGCCGGTGCAAGTTGTAACTGATATGGATAGATGCGACCAGTTTGTATTGAAAGAGTTGGATCGCTTTTCCAAGCTCATGCCCGGTGAGGCCGACCCGCGCTCAATTCAGCCGCTCGAGACTCAGGAAGAGGTGGACGCGCGATTTGCTTCGATCAACTGGCGGTCTTACGACCAGGGCAGAAAGCTCATGCAAGAGAGAACAGATGGACAAAAGCAGCACCTCAGCGAGTTCGACCGTAATATGCTGGACCTGCTCCAACAGCAATTTCTGCTGAAGAACATTGGCACAGTAAATATGTTGGGTGAAGGATTGGCGAAAAACTCCGGCAAGTATAAAGATCTGCTTCAAACATTCAATAAAGATCTTCAAACAATCGGTCAGAAATGCCAATTGAAGGAAGGTCGATTCTCGGTTGAATAGACCATTACCGCAGCCAGGCGACTAGCTCCAATCCCTGCTCCTTTGAAAAGCGGCTTTTAAGCTTTTGTCCGGCCGCTACACGCGCCGAGGAGTTGTCGGCCACCAGAAGCGGGATCATCGCTAGCATGCCGGCGGACGATAGCAACGACTCGATTGATTGCGGTGACTTCGGAGCAACCGGCTTCAACTGGTTGCAAGTGCTGGCTACAAATTTCTGCAAATAGCAATCACGATTACTTGCTGAATGCGCTGCAACTTCAGCGAGACTTGGAATGATCAGGACAGATGAACTTCTGCCCGGCGGTGAAATCCGGTACGCCGACCCGCCAACCTTCGAAACAATCCGCTTCAGCTGTTTCACATCGTGGCAACTGAGATCATGTGCAACCGCAAAGATGGAGCATTGATCGAACCGTCCATGATGAGCCGATTCCAAATGGCCGATTAGAGCCCACATAAACTCATTGCGCACCTGGTCCAACCGTTGCCTGCACCGTCGGTAAGTAGCGTCATAGTCAATCGCTGTTCTTTTGCCGAAGTTGACTGCCTTTTCATACGCAGTTAGATCGGCAGCAGTCAAAACAGCCCCTGTCTTGCATGACCTTTCGGTCAAACGTAATGTCGCCAGTGCAGCAGCATCGCCGCCACTGATGGCGTG
>CAZSNX010000103.1:0-10986 GCA_964607945.1 uncultured Candidatus Obscuribacterales bacterium | reverse complement strand
TCGACGGTAGAAATAAATTGAAAAACAGCCCGACGTAATAGTACTGAACGAGATCCTTAAGCGGTCGTCTAAAGCCGACCGCCGAGGCAAGCAGTTGCCAACGATGGGAGTTGAGGAAAACTGAGGCCAAAAAGATCAGGACAGCGCTGCCAAGATACCAGCGATTAGCGTGAATCGCTGCTTCCCACGTCTTGGCCAGGTCAACCTTTCCGAACAGGAAGAGGCTTGCGAACATTCCTGCACTTATCAGAAGCTTTAGCCAGACTTTTGTGGTTTTGGACATTCCTTCGCCTGGTTTGGTTGCTGCTGGTGCGTCGTCATTTATTTTGACTCGAGGTTCATTTGAGATTGCAACAGGGAGTTCGAGCGACTGCTCGCTTTCTATCACATCCACTATCATTCCCTTGCCTGACGCCACAGTTTCACTCCACGAGGAATCCCACTTACTAAAGATGTATGCCCGAGAACTCCGCTCGAGTCCCCGCCCTTTGGGCACCGAGCTCGGCTGCCGAGAAGCTAGAGTCCATGTTAAATTACGGCAACAGCTCCGGACACGGGAAAAAATTTAGGTCAGGCGGCGCCAGTGGCTGGTTGGCACCGGAATGCCCCACCAGTTGCCGGGTGGAATCTCAACAATTAAATGTTTTGAATCTCAACACTAAAAGGTTAATATGATGTCTAGGAGATACTTTAGATACGACAGAGGCGAGCCGGCGGCTTCTATCTCGCGACGACCTTAAAGGCACCGGTATTAGTTTGTGCTGACTCAGAAAGGAGACACAAAAGTTGTCTGGCAAAAGATCGTTGACTCGGGTGTTAGTAGCTGTTACAGCCAGCCTCATGGCGCTGTGGCTCGGTTGCATTGTTCCGCATTCCGGCTCGACTCCGGGCTCTGCTGCCAATGCACAGCTTCCGCATCTGTCTGTGACGCCGCAGATGCTCTATCAACGAGCCTGGCGCATGATTAAAGAGCAGTATTACGACCAGAAGTTCGGCGGGCAAGATTGGCACCGCTGGGAGCATCGCTACGACGGCAAATTAAAGACTCTCGATGACTCTCACAAAGCGATCGAGTCAATGCTTGCGTCACTTGGTGACCCTTATACGCGCTTCTTAAATAGAGATGCCTTCGACGAGGAGAAATCTCAGATTGAGGCTCGGCTCTTCGGAGTCGGCATGCAGTTGGGTATGAATAAGGATCATAAGGTGGTCGTGATTGCTCCGATTGAGAATACTCCCGCCTACACGGCCGGACTGCGTCCCGGCGATGAGATTGTGGAAGTCGACTCGAAGCCGGTAAAAGGGCAGTCGTTAGATCAAGTTGTTAAGGAGATTCGCGGGCCGATTAACACCAGGGTGTCGTTGACTATTTTGCGCGGTGCCGAGCACAAGAAATTCACACTCATGAGGGCTGAGATTCCGATTCGTGCAGTGGCAAATCAGACAACTCTTCCGGGCAATCTCGGCTATATTCGGCTGGACAGTTTTATCTCCTCGAAGGCTAATGAAGAGATGCGCAAGGCGCTGAAGGATCTTTCCGGCACCAGCGGCATTATTCTCGATCTGCGCAACAATCCGGGTGGATTGTTGTCCAATGCGATTGAAATCGCCAATATGTTCCTCGACCACGGAATCATCGTTAGCACCATTGATGCGGATGGTTACAAAACATCGCAGGTGTCGACTCACCATCCGATTTCTCGGCTGCCGCTGGTTGTCATGATAAATGGTGGTTCCGCGTCGGCAAGCGAGATATTAAGTGGTGCTTTAAGAGATAACGGCCGTGCCAAGTTGGTCGGCGAGAAATCATTCGGCAAAGGATTGGTGCAAGCGATCAACAAATTAGACGATGGCTCTGGCATCAATGTGACGATCGCTAAGTACTTGACGCCGAATGACACCGATATTCACAAAACCGGTATTCTGCCCGACTTCGAACTTAAGCTGAAGGACGATGAGTTTAAGGCGGGAAAAGGTCCGTGGTGGTTTGACCCGTCGTTCAAGGATTTCAAGCGCTCGCCGGCAGACGGTAAGGACTTGCAGCTCTTGAAAGCAGAAGAGGTGTTAAAGCAGCAGATCATAGCCTCATCAAAGGCGACCGACGCTGCCACCGCCAATGCAACCAAGAACTGAGTCGAGACTGCGCGGCATTTATTGTTGTGCATAGCTTGGTGCAAATCGTGAGTGAGTCCGTACCGACAGATGCAACATCGCCATTGGATTTGCATGGTCAGATAATTTCCGGTGGCATAGCCAGGGACTATTATCTGCATATTCCTTCGGGTCTCAAAGAATGTGCAGATGCACTACCGCTGGTGATTGCACTGCATGGTGGTGGCGGAAAAGGGTCCGGAATGAATATTCTGACTAACCTGAATGAAGTGTCCGATCGCCATGGATTCATTGTTTGCTGCCCGGAGGGGGTGAAGCATCACTGGAATGACGGGCGCTCTGTCAGTGAAAATGGCCTCGATGATGTTGCCTTCGTGCGTGATCTTCTGGATGGGTTGAGCGCTTCATATAACGTCGATCGATCGCGTGTTTATGCTACCGGTATATCTAATGGCGGATTTCTAAGCCAGCGCCTTGCCTGTAGTTTGCCCGGCTCAATTGCCGCTGTAGCATCGGTAGCTGCCTCGGTGGCAGTAGAGTTGGATTCAATTTGTCACAACGATAGACCGGTTCCCATCATGTTCATACTGGGAACGGCCGATCCGCTGGTACCGTTTGAGGGCGGCACTGTCGGCGGTGTGTTCGGAGCCAGAGGGCAGGTGCTTTCTGCTTCCGATTCAATCGGTTATTGGGTAAAACGCAACCGATGCAGCCCGAAGGCAAGACTGATCTGGCAAGCCGACACTGAAGACGGTATGACCGCCAAACAATACGTCTCTGACCATTTCCAAGGCGGGTCGCCAGTAATGGTGTACGAAATAGAAGGGGGCGGTCATACCTGGCCGGGCGGTTTCCAGTATTATTCGAAACGCTTTATCGGCAAGACGTGCCGAACTTTTGACGCCAGTGAAGCGATCTGGAAATTCTTCCAGAGCCAGCGAATTTCACCGGTCGAACCTCGGTAAAAGCGGCGATGCCGTGCATCGCCCGAATCAGGGTAATGCACGGCATGACTCCTACTAGCAGTCAAGTCCTTCAATTGCTCGACCATGATGTCTAAGCTGTACCGTGCTTGAAATAGTAGTCGCCTGTTCCATCAACCAATCCGGCGCCCGCCGGCCGGTCATGACAAGAATGGTCGGGTCTTGCCGCGATTCAATTACTGGTCTGATTTCATCCCAGGAGATAATGCCGACTCTGCCGATATCCAGCAACTCGTCGCAGATAACTATCTCGTCTTTCCTTTCCAACGCTTGCCTGACAAAGGCTAGCCCTTCTTTTGCTGCCTCGGTGTCTTCCGGCAAAATTCCATTGGGAGAGCTGTACAGCCGGAAACTGCCGCCGGGCCCGGCACCCAGTCGGTTGACTCCGGTGTATTTAACTGTCAGCTTTCCCAGTCCTGGCTCATTTCCAGCTGATAGGAGTCTGAGCGCTCTGCCTTCGCTCGAGTTCTCTTCCCGCTTGTCAAAGAATACAAGAGTGACGTTCATGCCGGTGCTGACCGCTCGCATGACGATGCCGAAGGTGGCGGTAGTCTTTCCGCAACCGGTACCGAGATAAAGACGAATTCTCTCTTGGGTTTGAGAAGCAACTCTTGATGACATGATATGACTCTGTTGACAAGTCGCCGCGTACCGGCTCATATCATATCCGTTTTGACCGGACTAACGCTCTATCGGTGTTGGACGCCCGTTCGAATCGACTGCCACAAAAACCAGGTCGGCTGATGTCACGTGCACTAGCTGCCCGTGCCGGTCCACTTCGACGTCAACATGCACGGTAACGGAGGTTCTGCCGATTTTGAGAGTGCGGGAGTAAAAGCTGACTACTTCTCCAACCCTGACCGGCTCCTTGAACTCCACTTGGTTCATCGCTACCGTAACGATTGCCTGATCTGTGTGTTTGTGGGCTTCAACACCACCGGCGATATCCAGGTAGCTCAAGATTATTCCGCCAAATATGGTGCCGTGCTGATTTGTGTCTCTCGGCAGCAATACGACTCTGACGGCTGGATCTCTGAGTTGAGCTGATTGACTTTCCGTGGTCTTTTTCAATGTATTTCCGACTTGCGATGATAAGTAAACTGGTAGAGTAACTAGATCTTATCACCGGCAGCGGTGGCACCCCCATCTGGAGTCCCGAAACTATCGGCTCCCTTGGCAAGAGCGTCGATATGAGCGCATGCTTCTATTCAGCTACTTAACCTTGGACTATAATCTTGGCGGTGGAATCTTTTACTATGGGTTCTGTTGGCAACCGTTTTCTAGATAGAAAGCCAGGACTTCGATGGGTCGAAAACTAGCAAAGAAGCTTTCAGCCGCTTGGCTTTTATCTTTAGCTGTCGTGACTGCTCTTCCGGCGTTTGCCGAAACGTCCGAAGAACCTGCTGCCGTCCCTGCGGCTGCTCCGTCGCCGGTGACATTTCATGAGCCGTATTCGACCAGCCCCGGTGCGGACGCGTCCATCGCTCAAGCTACGCAGGAAGCCTCGGAAAGTCCGATTGAACTCTCTCCTGTAAAACTTCCGGAGAGACCCTCTGCCGGTGAGACACTCAATTCGTTCGAGACCGGAGTTCTCTATCGTCTGCCCGGACGAGTCTTCTTTAATGCCAATGTCGAGAATTCACTCAGGCTTGAAACTAATATTCTACAGACGCGCAAGCGCCAGCGCGCCGACATGATTTATCGTCCTGCTCCAAACGTCACTCTCGGTTATGCGTTGACCAGACGAACCAGAGTCGCCGCCAATTACTTCTTCTTGCGCGATCAATACACACGCAGTGATTCTCTGCTCAGCAGGAATATTCAGTCGGTCGGCATGCGGATCGACCAAGACATTCCAATTACCAGAAAGACGACTGCGACCGCCGGCTTTATGGTACGTGAACTGTTTGTTTCGCACAGCCGCTGGTTTAATGACTTGCTGCCCAGTTTATCGATCGCTCGCCCGGTTGGATATCGTGGTTATGTCTATGGCAGCGTAATCGGACAGCTGCGCTGGTTCAATGTCTTTCAAGGATTTCAGGAAGGGGATCAGTTCTACAGCTTAGGCGGTGTCTATCGCCGTGGTCCGTGGATATTGACGGCTGACAATACGTTTATCACCAACTTTCGTAAGCGCCGTCTAGCTGGTCCCAACAATCAGATGTTTATCATGACTTTGGAAGCCGCTCGCCGCGTGAAACCTCGTTGGCCGGTTTACGCATTTGTACGTGCTCAGCCAATCTTCAATATGGGAGCGAATCAACTCGGCTTTGCCGGTTTCAATTTCCGGGTTTTCGGTGGGTTGAGAATCGATGTCAGCAAGCCGCTGATTTTCCCAGCCAAGCTGGCACGCTTGTAATTCTCTTAATCGTCAGACCGCGACGTAGATCGGCAACACCGCTCTGTCCTGTGAGGGGCTGCTTTGGTAGCCGCCCCGGTATATTTCTATTGTCGCTCGCCGATCAATTGAAAGGCTGCCCAATAGCGTGGATTGGCTCGGGCTGTCGGTTGACCGGCTGCCTGCCCAATCGAAGGCTTTTCCAAGAGCGCAATCGTTTTTAGTTGTGCTTCGCGCAGTGATTTGCTCTTGTTGGCTCCGCCGAGAAATGACTTGTAAAATGCCACCATTTGAAACTCGGTTATCACGTCGTCAACATTCCATTGGCTGACGAGGATTGATGGTGTTCCGGCGATTATGAACGATCTCGACAGTCCAACTACCCCGTCGCCTGTGATCTTGCCCCGGGCCGTCTGGCAGGCAGAAAGAACAACCAGGTGTGACTTCAAGGATGGCAGCTGCAAAATGTCTCTGACCGTCAGCAATCCGTCGTCGTGTCCGGACGGCGCAAGTACAAGCGCTGAATCCATCGGATGCTCTTCATTGACCAAGCCGTGCGTGGCCAAATGTATCACGGTGGAAGTTGGCGAATCTTTCAAGAACTCTGGTTTTGTGGCTTCTCCGCCGATCTTGACCAGAGAGTGATTGCTCCCGAACAGTTCTGCTACGTGTCTCACTTCCTTCTCGGAGTATGGCAACGTGCCCAGGAAGGCTATTTGCTTTGTAATCGGATTGCCGAAGGCGAGCAGTTGTTGGTCGCCTGTCTTGGATTCTTGAATCAGCTTCTGGGTTGCTCTCAGTACTCCGATTGCCGGTATATAGCTAAGAGTCCGCTCTTCGATCAAGAATTTGCCGCTGGGAGTCGTCAGAGCGGCAAATGGCACCGAAAAGAGCGGGCCATGAGGAACAATTGTTATGTCGGCATCGGCTGACTTCGGAAGGTACGCAGTGACTGGCTCGAACAGCAAAGAATAGAGTTCTCTGAGTTTAAGGTCTCTTGTGTCGTTGGCGA
The DNA here is from genome assembly GCA_964607945.1 of uncultured Candidatus Obscuribacterales bacterium. Taxonomy (GTDB): domain Bacteria; phylum Cyanobacteriota; class Vampirovibrionia; order Obscuribacterales; family Obscuribacteraceae; genus JAGVKB01. Next base: position 4,541 of record CAZSNX010000103.1, on the reverse strand, counting down.
CTTTCAGCTCTTCCGGTGATCGCGGATGAGCAATCACCGCCTTGTAGGCATCAGTTATCTTAGTGGTAAGCGCTTTCCGGCTGATCACTATAGGCGGTGGCATTTCAATATCACCGTTGGGGTGAATCACCCAAACCAACAGCTTGTCCGGCAGCGCATAATATTCGACGAAAGTGGAGCCGCTTTTTGATACCAGCGACTTGATTTCTGAAAGCGTGGGGGCCTGAGCATTGATGGGGCTGATTGTCGAAGCTTCTACATATGATGTTGCGCGAGCCACCACCTCGATGCCTCGGGAGCCTGCTTCAGCGGGTCGCAGTGATGCCAGGTCGATCGTCGGCTGCGGCTGTCGCGAGTCGCCAGTCAGTCCGTCATTCGGGCGGCGAGAGCGCCTGCCTTCCAGCAAGTCCAGGAACGCTCTCGCTCTACCTTTCTCGGCGAACTCCAGCGCTTCGGCCGGTTGGTGTGCTTTGACCAGAACGTCGACCAGCTCGAGGAAGCAGTCTTGTCTCATGTCGAGATTGAAGGTCTTGAACGAGTCGCGAGATAGTTTGCCGCGCTCTTTTTCGACGAGCTCTGCTGCCAGTCTCAAATATTTGATAGCCTCGTTCAATTGTCCCAAGGCCTTATAAGACTTGCCAAGCCCGAGAGCGCACTCCCACTGCGACTCGATGTTGCCGGACGAATCGGCCAACGGCATCGCCTGCTTGTAACACTCCAGGGATTTGCCGGATCGGCCGAGATAGAGATAGGCAAGACCGAGTCCGCGCAGTATCTGACCTTCGAAAACGGTATCGTTGGCGGTGCGAGCATTCGTTAATGCCTGCTCGTAAAGCGGTATTGCATCGGCCGGATGACCCTGAACGAGATTGAATTGGGCAAGGTTATAATCCAGAACCGCTTCTCCCCTTTTGTCTTGCAGCGTGGCATAAAGCTCTTTGGCCTGATTGTAGTGGCGATCGAAATTCGGCAGCATGCCATTATCCAGATAAGCCACTGCCAGGCTGTTCAACGCCTGTGCTTTACTGGCTGAATCGCCTGCCTTCGTGAAACATTCGACTGCCTGCTCGTAGTTGGAGATGGCTGCCGGTAGCTGTCCTACTGCTTTGCACGACATGGCGATATCTGTAAGTAAAATTCCCTTTGCCTTGAGATTGTTCGGTTCCTGTTCTGAAAGCAGCGAATATGCGGCGACATACTGATTCATCGCCTGTTCGGGCGAGCCGCTGGCGAAGGAGTCGTACCCCAACTCGGAAAGAATGGTTCTCTCGCGAATGCGATCAGAGCGTTTGCGCGCCAACTCGAGCGCTTGCTTGTGAATGCGCTCTGCTTCGGTGAAATTGCCTTTCCCGGCTGCTACGCCGCCTTGACCGATTAGCACGTCAATATTTAGTCCGGGAGAACTTTCACCGGACAACAGTTCAGACGATTCTTTGAAAACTGACTCAGCCTCGTTGAATCGTTCCTGTGTGCGGAAGATCTGACCCATTGCCAGTAGTGATTTGGCAGCCGACAGATTATCGAGCTCGCCTTTTTGAAGTTCAACGGCCTGCTTATAGCTGGCGATCGCTTCGGAAGATTTGCCGCTGTCCGATTGTGTTCGGCCGAGTTCCATGTATGCGGCACCCAGGCTGCGATCGTCACCGCCGTCTTTCAATATTTTGATTGCTTCTGTCAGAAGCTTTACAGCTCCGTCAGAATTTCGGCGCGCTCGGGCGATCACGGATAGATTGACCAGGGCATTGCCTTGCCCAGAAGCGTCCTTGTTGCGTGCGGCTGTGCCGCGAGCTTCTTCGAAGAGGCGCTCTGCCTCGTCATAATGTCCCGAAACGAGCGCTAGCGCACCCATGTTACCAACAATCGAAGCTGCCTGGGATTCCCGCCGATGGTTGTTGGCTACGGTTAAAGCTTGTCTGAATTCTCTGAGCGCATCGTCGTTGCGGTGGGTCGAAACCAGGATATTGGCCAGAGCTACGAGGGCCCTTATCTCTGAGTCTGGTCGTTTGAGAGTGCTTTCCAGTTCAATGCATTGGCGCATGTTACTTTCTGCTGGTCCGGTCTCGTGAGCTTCGAAACAGGCTTTAGCAAGATCGTAGAGAGCATCAGCTTCGGCGTTGCGGTTGGATTTGTGCTTGGCCTGCTCGACTGAAGCCTTAAGGTGCTCAAGCTCCGGCGCTAATGTTTGAATCGACTGTGCTGATGTCGTAGACGCGGCTGTTTGGGCAATCGACTGACTGCATTGTGTATTTGCTAGCATTGCCACTAAGGCAAGGCGATTGGCGATCGAATCGAATCTTCTCATAACCGGCTGTGGATTCAGTCTCCAATCTTACATGCTAACCCAGCTGGAACAATTTAGCAGATCACTTGGAGATCTAAGCCCCAGCAGCAGTTTTCAGTTAAGGATTAGCGCGACTTGCTGGTGGCTTCAAAGCCGCCGGCTCCGTTAACCACGTTAAGTACGGCGGCCATCTTCGAGAGATCGTTAATTATGCGCTTTTCTTTCGTGCCGGCAGCTTGCTGATTCATGTCAGCGATTATCTCGCTGTTGTTCAGAAGGCTTTCCGGCGCGAATTGACTGATCGCTACATAGCCGTTCTCGACCAGGCGCGTATTCTTTCGTCCAACGCCGTCTGGCGGTCTGACATCGCTGCGAGCGAGCTTGCGGTCCGCTGCGACTAATTCGTAACCTGCCGACAGCTGTAAAATAGGGTCGGCGGCCCCGCCGAAATGTCCTTTATCCAGCTTGACCTGAACGGCGCCTTTCTGGGTGTTCAAGTTGTAAACATGCAGCACGCCGTTTTTATAAGAGATGATGGCATCCGAATCAGCTAATCCCGAAACGGTGCCCAGCGGATTCGTGACCACCATATTGTGGGACGGGTGGCGTACCGAGACGAGTATCTCTCCCGAGGTCAAAGCAATCTCGAAATTGTTAGGATGGGTGAACTCCGTGCCGGTCTTCGGCCGGTAGTAGAGCCCATCGGTCGGCCCAGACTTATCTTCCTTCAACGCCTTGATTGAAGTTGCACCGAGCGGTCCGCTTGCGCTGCCAAGATTTGTTGGACTGACTAATCCCATCAAGTTTGCGTTGGTGACGTCGGTTGGCACCAGAACCGGTGGCGTCCCATCGAGCGGAGGAGGCGGCGGAATAATTGGTGGTGGTACCACCGGCGGTGGAATTTCGATGATGGGCGGAGGCGGTGGCGGTGGCGGCGGGTTGAACGGCACTGGAGGCTCATATTGCCCCGACACTGGATTATTTACATAAGTGGTGGCAAGCAGAATGAATCCGAAAGCAACCAGCACCATCAGCGCGGTTGAAATTCTGCCCATTTGATCGTGTGGTCTGCTTGACATTTTGTGCTTTCCAATCAGATGTCAGTGTATCGCCGGCACCCAGCTGATGCCGCGCTTAGTATAACTTACGACGATATGACCGTAGTGAATTAAAGCAACGATTAAGCGCTTGCTTACGGCTGCTTCCCCGTGACACTCTCTGCCTGTGTCCGAATGGACTCAAGCTCGACTGGATCGGAAAGATATCCGATTACTCTGCCATTTGCAGACAATCCGGCAATTCTTAGCTCATAAGTTGCATATGCTTTGAACATTTGGTGGGGCAGTTTGAAGTAGCCGCGCAGCCCGTTTAGTTTTATTCGTCGCCAGCTATAAGCACTGAGCTCCGAGTCTCTAAGTTGTCTTGAGTAGTCAACAAAACGAATGTCTGGTCCGGAGATCTCAAGTATGACTGAGTCGACTTCGGATATCTTCGAGGCATCGAACAAAAACTCCGCTGGTGCGCCATTTAAGTGATAGACGCTCTGGCAGGAGTAAACGTAATGTGCGGATTTGGGTAGAAGGATTGGTATCAAACTGCTACCCGAGCTCAATTTAACTGAAGTCAAGCTCCTGCGAGCAAGGTCGGCAGGCAAGTCGACTGTTATTGGTTTGCCCTTATCTGCCAATGTCCAGCTCAAGTATTGCGATACAGGAAACAAAAACTTCTCTCGTACTGCGTTGTTGCCTGGCTCAGCTTGTACTTGTAATTGTTTGATGCCAGTTTCCGATGACGCCGGTTTGCAACTAAAGGAAAGACTGGATTTGTCCTTGGAAGATACGCAGTGTGACGTTCTTGTTGATGCGCTTTCTATTTCTACGAAATCCCAATTGAGCGTGCTTGTCTCCTTTGGCAACGCACAATTGAGCCTCTTTATCTGCTTGCCGGCGATCTCTAGCTCACTGCAACTCTTGATGAGCAGCGTGATTGAATCTGCCGATGCGCTGGGCGGTTCATGAGCTGGTCCTCCGCCCGCGCCGCGCGAACGGCGTTGAGCTGCCGCTGGGCGAGGACGGCGAGGGCACGTTCCGGCCCGACACGCTGCTCTCCGCAGAGTTCCGCTTCTGCCCGCTGTGGTGGTTCGAGAGCCGCGAGGGGCCGCTGCGTTTCCTCAAGACCGACTTCGCCTACACCGGCGAGGAGATGAAGAACGGCGAGTGGATCGTGACCGCCGGGGACGGGCTGATGGAGGCAGGGTCAA
>CAZSNX010000102.1:0-11091 GCA_964607945.1 uncultured Candidatus Obscuribacterales bacterium | reverse complement strand
CGGCTCGAGGCACGATCCGCTCACGACTCAGTTAGCAAAGCCGATGGTTCCGGTCGCAAACGTGCCGGTAATGGAGCACATTCTCAGACTGCTGAAGCAGCATCGAGTTCAAGAAGTGTCATCCAACCTTCACTACCTTCCGGAGCAGATTCGCGATTACTTCAAAGATGGCTTAGACCTGGGTATGAGAATCAATTTCCTCTATGAGGAAATGCTTACTGGCGATGCTGGCGGCGTGCGCGCACTGCGCAAATTCCTCGACGATCAAACCTTTCTGGTCATGATGGGCGATCTCCTAACCGATGCTGATATTACTGCTGCCGTTGCCGAGCATAAAAGAAAACAAGCGCTGGCTACAATTTGTTTGAAACGCGTCGATGATGTTACTCAATTTGGAGTGGCTGTGCTGGACAGCGATGGTTTTATCAAGGGGTTTCAGGAGAAGCCGACCCAGCAAGAGGCGCTGTCGAACCTCGCCTCCAGTGGCATCTATATTCTCGAGCCTGAGGTTTTCAAGCATATCCCTGCTGCTGGCCAATTCGGTTTCGGCCGCCAGCTCTTTCCGGCTCTGGTCGAGCTTGGACTGCCGGTGTTTGGTTCTGAGATAAAGACCTATTGGTCGGACGTCGGTACTATCAAACAATACAGGCTGTCGAATATCGATGCGATTGAAGGCCGGCTCAAGGTAGACCTTCCTGGTGAGAAAACCGCTTGGGGCTGGATTGGCGCCGGCTCGGAAATAGACGACAGCTGTCAGATCGACGGCCGGCTCATGCTTGGAAAGAACAGCCGTTTGGGCAAAGGCGTGAAGATCAGAGGAACCGTCGTAATCGGTGACAATTGCCGAATTGAAGAAAACGTCGAGCTGGAAGGCACTGTCGTCTGGTCGAATGCCAATATTGAACGCTCTGCAGTCCTTAAAGACTCAGTGATCGGATGTAATTGCGTCGTGAAAAACGGCTCTCGGCATTTCGAGCAAGCTACCGTTGAGCCAGTTCCTCGCTAACTAATCAAGATGCTATCTTCGGTTCCGTATCGGAATCGGAGTGCGATGCTTTCCAGATCTCCATCCACAACCAATAGTGAAAAGGATTGAGGTTCGGGTCTGCAGGTTCGAGCAATGCCATCCAAGTGCGCGGATTCGGAAACCGTTTTGCTAGGTTGTAGCAATCCGCCATCCAAAGGACTTGTTCACCTTTTTCTTGAGTAAGCATTGGGATAGCCCTCATTGTCACCTGCAAAGGCATTAGCCTTCACACGTTCGTCATACCCATTTCACAACTGCCTGAAACCAACACTTTTGGTCGCTACGTTACAAAATTTACCGCTACTGCTATAGACGACGTAGCAATCTGCCCGGAGGTTCCGCGCTTCGGTTGTTGTGTTGATGATTCAAATCATTTGCTTCTGGATGGAGTCAGGGCTGAATCGTGCTGCTAGCCTGGCGGCCACTGCATAGCTCTTCCGCCCAGTACGTGAATGTGCAGGTGGAAAACAGTTTGACCGGCATCGGCACCGGTGTTCACTACCAATCGAAATGATTCCAGTTGCTCTTGTTTGGCTATGCCGGCTGCGGCCTGAAAAAGCTTGCCGAGGGCATCGGATGCTTCAAATGCACGGATGTCGGTGACGTGCTTGTTCGGTATAACAAGGATGTGAGTGGGCGCCTGTGGACTTATGTCGCGAATTGCTATGTAATCAGCACTTTCGCTGACTGTCGTAGCCGGTATCTTCTTTGCGATGATCTTGCAAAAGATACAATTCGAATCTCGCTCGCTCTGTCCCATAATAATCTCCGTATGCAGTTCTGCCGCCTGAAGCTGGAAGTCCATCAAGCCAATTGGTCAACTGTTTAGTATGACGCATATTGATGATGCGTCATCGGGATCTGGTTCGTCTCTTAATGTAGAGGCCGGATTGGGTTGCGGATATGGTAATTAAATGTCCTGGCTGGGTACTAAGTGCTTGATGCGACTGCGGACTGTTTCAGGGAGGAATCTATGACGCCAGACGGCAATCTTTTGCCTCGCTACATAATGATGCAAAAGGCTCTCTTTTCCTCCTTGCATTTGAAGGATGTGCTGGATGCTGCGGCGCTCTTGTTTGCAGATCTGTCCGGCGGCGCAAAAGTGGCGATTTTTCTTTCAGACAACGAAAGTTTGGCTCTCAAATTGATGGCATCGAAAGGGTATTCCGAATCCTCGATTGAATCATTGAGAGTAGTGCCGTTTGCAGCCGAAAGCTTACTCAAGCATGTGGTTCAAAAGCGCATGCCGTTCAGCATCAGTCCCGGCGATACCGCCCCGGATATTAGCGCCTCTGTCATGCGGCGCGAGAGCTCGGTTGCTCAGTTTGCCTTGCCTTTGATTACGTCCAATTTGATGGTAGGAGCGGCACTGCTCGATCTAAGCGATGCCAGCGCTCTTTCGAGCATCGATTTCTATAAGGATGTCGCTGACGTGGTGGCGATGGCGATCGCCAATTCGATTCTATACGGGCGCAGTGAGTATGAACGCGAGCGCCTGGGCACTTTGTACAAGACCTCTTGCGCGCTGTCCGGCAGCGTTTTGAGCGCGCCGGAGGTATTGCAAATAGCTTCCGATACCGCGCTCGTTTTGGGCAACACACCCAATTGCGCGGTGTTGCTCTTCGATCCCTCCCGGCGCGCCTTCAATCTGTCGGCCTTCAAGGGACTGGAAGGCGCATCGATTGGCGAGTTCGATCTTTCTGTCGATGGAACAATTGCCGGCCGGGCGATGAGCTCGGGCAAGACGGAGTATATTCAGGACTCGACTGCGCACATGTACGGGTTGCCGCGCTCCACCGGCGGTAGCATTTTCGGATCGGTCGTGGCGTTGCCGATGGTTCACGACAATGAGCCGATGGGAGTTCTAATGGTCTTTTCTACTGATGCCAGAGCGTTTCATCGAGAACAGATCGATCTGCTCGAGTCGCTCGTCACTCAAGTGACCACTGCTTTGAACGTTGCGCTTACGCATGAAAGCGCTACTTCGCAATCGATTCAAGACGGGCATACCGGGCTTTACAATCGCTGGCATTTCGAAGACTCGCTGCTCAAAGAAACCGAGCGCTCACAGCGGCATAAGCGAGATTTGGCATTAATGCTGGTCGATATCGATCATCTTTCTCATATCAATGAGCACCTCGGTCACGAAAAGGGTGACGAGGCCATCAGGCATGTGGCGCGCCTGGTCAAGGGCACGCTTAGAGACATCGATATTCCCTGCCGTTACGGCGGGGAGGAGCTGGCAATTCTCTTGCCTGAAACCTCGTTGGCAAGCGCCACGGACGTAGCTGAGCGGCTCCGGCATAGAATCCGAACCGAAGCAGCGCCAGGCATCGGCATGATTACCGTCTCGATTGGATTGTCCTCCTTCCCGAATAACGCGCACAACGCCGAAGAGCTATTGAAATCGGCAGAGCAGGCTCTGGATGTAGCGAAGTTTGAAGGTAGAGACAGAGTTAAGGTGACGATGTCCGGCATGCCGATCACCGGACAGATTTCCTGGGAAGAGCTTGCCAGGCAGGCGAAACTCTCCGTTATCAGTGAGCGTCAAGCGAAGCTGAAAAGCCACCTGGAAGTCGCACCTGAGTATGCCAGCTGGATGAAGACCGGCAAACGCAAGGGTGGAGAATTGTAGGCATCGGCTCGGCCAGCGTGAGATTACCCGGGCGATCTCAAAGAATTTAAAGATGATCATTAAGAAAATCGGGGAAAGCTAGGATAGCAAAGCGTTTCCTCGTTACACTCCTATCTATCGATAGGTCTGGAGATAGCTGGCGCATAAGAAACGCTTGCCTTCCAGGCAATCTTTTATTGTGTTGCATATCAGATTAGGAGGATAAGCCTTGGCTACAGCAACAAAGCTACTTTTGAAACCTCTGGCCGACCGTGTCGTCGTCAAAAAGTTGGATGCTGAGGATAAGACTGCCGGTGGAATCGTCCTTCCTGACACGGCGAAAGAAAAGCCGCAACAGGGCGAAGTACTGGCAATCGGACCCGGTAAGTTCGATGAAAAGGGAAGCCGCATGCCGATGGAAGTTAAGGTCGGCGACAAGGTTCTCTTCGCAAAGTATTCCGGCACCGAAGTGAAAATTGAAGGTGTCGAGTATCTGATTCTTGCCGAGCGCGATTTACTCGCTGTTATCGGCTAATTCGGTTTTTCGACAGACGTAATTGTTGTTCCCTATTTACAGGAGAGGAACGGGTTAATATGCCTAAGCAAATAGTTTATGAAGAAGAAGCACGCCGCGCGCTAGAGCGTGGTGTCGACCATGTCGCCAACACAGTGAAGATCACCTTGGGTCCGGCCGGACGCAACGTCGTTCTCGAAAAGAAGTTCGGCGCTCCGCAAATAGTCAATGATGGCGTCACGATCGCCAAAGAAATCGAATTGTCGGATCATCTCGAAAATGCCGGCGCTCAACTGATTCGCGAAGTCTGCACCAAGACCAACGACTCAGCTGGCGATGGCACTACCACTGCTGCCGTTCTTGCTCAAGCGATGGTCAAGGAAGGTCTTCGTAACGTCGCTGCTGGCGCCAACCCGATGGTTCTGCGTCGCGGAATCAACAAGGCTGTGGCTGCTGCCGTAAGCGAAATCAAGAAGCTGGCTAAGCCGGTCGAAAACAAGACCGCATGGCAGCAAGTCGCCACAATCTCTGCCGGTAACGATGAAGAAATCGGCAAGTTGATTGCAGATGCGATGGACAAAGTCGGCAAGGATGGCGTCATCACTGTCGAAGAATCGAAGTCTCTGTCAACCGAGCTCGAGTGTGTCGAAGGTATGCAGTTCGATAAGGGCTACATCTCGGCTTACTTCGTGACCGACAGCGAGAAGATGGAAGCAGTGCTCGACGAGCCGTTCATCCTCTGCGTCGACAAGAAGGTCAACCTGCTTGCCGACCTCGTACCGGTACTCGAAAAGGTAGCTCGTGCTGGCCGTCCGCTTATGTTGATTGCAGAAGATGTCGAAGGCGAAGCCTTGGCCACTCTGGTCGTCAACCACCTCCGTCAGGTGCTCCGCTGCTGTGCGGTGAAGGCTCCTGGTTTCGGTGACAGAAGAAAAGAGATGTTGAAAGACATCGCTGTTCTCACCGGCGGCCAAGTGATCGCTGAAGAAGCAGGTCTGAAGCTCGAGAACGTCACAATGGAGATGCTCGGCAAGGCCAGACAGGTGCGAGTCAACAAGGACAAGACCACGATCGTAGCTGGTAACGAGAACAAGGCTGACGTTCAAAAGCGCGTCGGACTGATCAAGCGCCAGATCGAAGAGACCGATTCCAGCTTCGACAAAGAGAAGCTGCAAGAGCGTCTCGCGAAGCTCTCCGGTGGTGTGGCCGTCATCAAAGTCGGCGCTGCCACTGAAACCGAGCTCAAGGATCGCAAGCTGCGTCTTGAAGATGCGCTGAATGCGACCCGCGCCGCAGTCGAAGAAGGCTATGTCCCTGGTGGTGGCACCACGCTGCTCAACCTGGTCAAGAAGATGGCCGAATTGAAGGAATACAAGGCTCTTCAAGGTGACGAGAAGACCGGTTTCGACATCGTCGTCAAGTCCTTCGAAGCTCCTGTCCGTCAGATCGCCGACAACGCCGGACTTTCCGGTGAAGTCGTGGTCGAGAAGGTCAAGAGCGAAAAAGAAGGAATCGGCTTCAATGCTCAAACCTTCCAATACGTAGACATGGCTAAGGAAGGACTCATCGACCCGGCCAAGGTTGAGCGCTGCGCTCTGCAGAATGCTGCCTCGATCGCTGCGATGTTCCTCACCACCGAAGCTCTCGTGGTGGATGTTCCTGAGGAAAAAAAGAACGCAATGCCGGCCGGCGCCGGCATGGGTGAGTTCTAATTGAACCACCAGCCATGACGGAAGAATCAACAAGCTTCCGCTAGGCAGCGCAATGAAATCGTCCGGGGTTCTTCTGAATCCCGGACTTTTCTTTGTGGGGCGGAATTACTCGAAGGAAATCCGCACTCCAGGCAACGCCAGACGCAGATCCGCCACTGCTTTGTATGACAGCTTGGCGCCATTCAATCTGATCTCTTCGAGCCAGAGCATTTTCTTGAGCGTCTCCAGTGAGCCATCGGTGATTTTTGTATGTGCCAGATTGAGAGTCCGCAGGCTGTAATGCTGAGACAGCGCAGCGACAGCTGAGTCGCCGGCAGAGCTGAAGCTCAGATCCAAGTTCTCCAGAGCGCGCATCTTGCCGACTTGAGCCAGGAAGATGTCGTTCATATTGGTGTTGCATGAAAGCTTGAGAGATTTCAGCGTAGGATGGTCAGCCAGATAACGCAATCCGTAACCGGACAGGCAAAGCGAGCTCAGGTCTAGCTCCTGCAGGTTGGGATGATTGGCGCGTATGCTGCGCAAGGCATCGTCGGTGATTTTAGTGCTGCGAAGATTGAGCCGTCCGAGCGAGCTCATACTGCTTAAGTTGGCAACTCCGGCATTAGTGATGTTATTGCTGTCCAGTTCGAGCACTGCTAGATAACGCATCGGCTTCAATTCCGCCAGGCCTTTGTCCGAGATTTTGGTCGAGCCGACATCAAGCGTGTGCATGCCGTCCTGTCCGTCTGCCAGCAACCTTACTCCTTCGTCGGAGACTTTCGTTCCTCTCAGTGAGAGCCTAAACAGGTGGTTCAATTCCAAAAGGTGAATCAATCCGTAATCGGTTATACCTGCGAAGTTGAGCTTCAAGTCAATCAAATTGTGCAGCTTGGCTATCTGCGCGAGCGCACCGTCAGTGATACCGCTACCGCCCATGCGGAGCGTTTGCATGCGGGTAAGGTTTGATACCACTTGTGCCGAATGGTCTGTCAGCTTACCGTTATTAGGCAGGTGGAGCTCGTAAAGGTTCGGAAGTTTCGCAAGGTGCGCAACTCCGTGGTCGCCTATCTGCGTGAACAGCAGATTGAGCGAGTTAAGGTCGCGTAATCTCTGCAACCGCAACAGTCCGGTATCTGTGACTTGGGTGAATGAAAGGTCGAGCTCACGTAAGCTGGATAGCTGGCAAATGGCATCCAAAGTCTTGTCGCTGACTTCAGTTCTTGAGACAGAAAGTTTTCTGAGTGTTGCAATTCGGTCCAGTCGACCGAGCATACTGGTATCTTCGTCCCCAATCTGAGTGCGGGCCAGATCCAGCTCCGTTAGAGTTCTTAAGCGCAGTATGCTGTCTACCCACTGCCTGGGTGACTCAGACATACCGATCAAGAGTTGCGCTGAGTTTCTGCGAATCTGCGGATTTGCGCTTGAGAGGTTGACGAGTAGCTGAGTCTCGGCAACCGGAGCGATCTGCCGTCTTACCCATTCTACCCGCTGTGTAAATTGCGCATGATGAGGGCTGCGCTGGCTCTCCGGCACCATTTTCAAGATTGGCTCGAGCCCGTGCAGCATCAGGATGGTTGTTCTGATCGGCGCGGCATTGGCCGTAGCAGTGAATCGTACCGGTTCGCAATTGAGCAATTCTTCACCAAGATGCACCGCATAGTTTTCTGCATCGTTGTAGCGTCCGTAGTGTCGTGCATAGTGCCCGCGGCGTTCCAGTTCTGCTGCCGCGTTGAAAAGATAGCGCGTCTCCGGCATTACATAGTCGGCTAGATGCGACCACTCGTGTGTGACCGTCTCCACCAGAAACGGCCCGCGGCGCGGCAGGTAAAAGGTGATTACGCCTTCTTTCGATGCCGTGGCGGCGGATTCGAAGTTTTTCCCGTAAACTTGTTGATTGTAGAGTCGATTCGGATCGGATTCGTTGCGCACTACTATCTGCTTGACCAGTGTAGAATCCGGCAGCCGCTCGAGCATCGCAACGAAGTCCTCGGCAATCGGGTGGTCCTTGAGCGGATGCTCGCTCAGTAGTCTTTCCGCAGCGCTCCAGCGTTTGGCGGCAGCGTCTCGTTGGGGACCGGCAGATTGCTCGGCGAGGCGACTGGACAGTTCGGCTGAAGAGTGACGCAGCTTACTTACTTCATCCAGTTGTTGTGCATACTCTTCCGGAATCAGTAACTTGGTTTTCATGCCATCAATGTCGTAGATGCGAGTAGGCTTCGAGTGCAGAATGAGCCCGGTTTTCGTGAATTGCTCGTAGCTCTCGAACGGACCGGTGGCCGCCGGGTCAGGACACTGAAGCCATTCGGATTGAACTGTATACTTGCTCAGCTTCTTTGCAAGGGGGACGATGTCCGCCCGATTACTCAAGATTTCCAGTGTGCCGGCTGAATTGTCCAAGTGAGATGCTTCTGCGGCATGCGCTAGGTCGCGCACCGAAAGTAGTGGCTCTCTTGTTGACGCCGGCGGGAGTTCGGCAGTCGCCTTCACAGTGTGTTCAGCTGATTTCGGAATGACTAACCGGCCGCCTTCGTCGACGAAGCTGGTGGTGGCCGGTTTCGAAGGTCTTCCTTCCGTGAGACAAGCCGGTTCATAAAGTGCACGGGCTGCCGGCCGCCAGGATGTAGTGTCGATTTTAAGTGAGGCGGGCTCGGGGTGGGTGTTTCCCCCGCGATCGCTTGCAAGATAGCTTGCCGTTTTCTTGTTAAGCCAAATCGAACGTGCTCTGAGCCCGCCCGGCATCGCTGCAAGCGAGTCCAGTCCACCTTGAATCACAGCTGTTTTGAGTACTTTTGAGGGGTCGAATGTTTCTGCGCTACTTTGTTGTCGAATGATTTCTGAAGTCGCGCCTGCTGAAAAGCCAAAGGTTGAGCTGGTTAGAACTGTCGCTAGGAAAGGATTGTTCCTGATCTGTCCGGCGCCGGCATGGTCCAATTTTGTAAATAGCCCATGTGACAAGGCAAATGTAATGACGTCGCCGGCCAGAGCGGTGCGATTCAAGGACTGGGAATTCAATCGCTCCAGCATTGCCGCTAAGGAAGTATTGCCTGCCTGGTCGCTGTAATTCTGCCGTGAAAGTGCAATGTCCAAAATTCTCGAGCTTACACCCAGCGAGACGCCCTTTGCTGCGATGCCGAGCTCGAGCGTGCCCAAGCTGTGGAAAGTGCCGCGCAGCAGCCCTCCTTTCGAGCTTCCCAGTGCTCCGTCGAGGAATTGAGCCGATAAATTGTCGGCCGGTCTGGCTTGATCCAGCCCGTGCGTGAGCAATGTGCCGGCCAGCCCTATCCTGCCTGGAAAGAAGAGTGCGGCGCTCTTGAGCGCCGCACTCGTGTAGTGCTTGATGGACTCGGCAAGTTGAAGCGATTGGCGATCTGACTTAATCGCCTGACTGATTCTCTCGCTCAATTCTTTTGCAGGCTTCGCCGTCTTGCCTTCCGGCTGGGCAGCTTCTGATTGAGTCGCTTCCTGGTAGAGAGTCTTGAGCTGCTTGAGACTGCGAGCATCATCGCGCCACAGCAGACCGACCGCCTGGCTCAGGTAGCTCTGGCGCGCGTCAAGTTTTTGATGTGCCTCAATCTGGCGCCTAAGCTCAGCCTGCCCGTGACTCTCAGCTTCAGTGTCAAACTGGTGCCCTCGTTCCCGGCCGAACTGTTCAGGCATTAGATTGAACTTCAATAAACTGATGACTAATGAAGCAAGTTTAGATTTCGGGCTAAGCGGCGGCAAGGGTGGAATTCCCATTTTGTATTAAAACGGAATTCGGTGTGTTCGGTCGGGGCGATGCCGTGTATCGCCCGGGCGGCGCCCACGCCTGAGACCTCCGTGAATCTGTTTCGGACAAGGAAGATCTCGATATAATTGTGCTCCAGCTCATCGGATGCTCAACTATGACCGATCAACGGATCGTCTCTTTGATAGCCAGCTCTACGGAGATTGTTTTTGCTCTGGGATTGCAAGACCGGCTGGTCGGCCGTTCGCACGAATGTGATTTCCCGGAGTCGGTCAAGTCCCTGCCGCAATGCACCGGACCAAAGTTTAAGCTGGATGGAACCAGCTATGAGATCGATCAGCGCGTCAAGGCCCTCGTTCAAGAAGCGCTCAGCGTTTATCGGGTAGATGCTCGGATGATTGAAGAACTTAAACCGACGCACATCATTACGCAGTCGCAATGCGAAGTGTGCGCGGTTAGTATCAATGACGTCGAGCAAGCCGTCTGTGAGATAACCAGCACTCGACCGGTAATTGTGTCGCTCGAACCGAATGCACTTTGCGATCTGTGGTCCGACATCAGAAAGATAGGCACCGCACTTGGTGTCACTGAGCGTAGCGAACAGCTGGTGGAGAGCCTGCAAGATGAAATGCGAAAGATTGCTGAGAAAGCCGCTCAATTGAAAAGGCGCCCTCGTGTAGCTTACATCGAATGGATTGACCCGCTCATGGCTGGCGGCAATTGGATGCCCGAGCTGGTCAGGATGGCCGGCGGGCTCAGCTTGTTCGGTCAGGATGGAAAACATTCTCCCTGGTTGAAATGGGAAGAACTCGCAGCGGCTGATCCGGAAGTGATTGTGGTTGCCCCCTGCGGCTTTGATATTGAAAGAACCATGCAGGAGACCGAATTGCTGACCGGTAAGCCGGGCTGGAATAGTTTGAGCGCCGTTTGTAGCGGGCGGGCATTTGTCGCCGACGGCAATCAATACTTCAATCGTCCCGGTCCAAGACTGTTGGACTCACTGCAGATACTGGCGGAATTGATTCATCCGGACACATTTTCCTTCGGTCATGAAGGACGTGGCTGGGTAAGGTTGAGCAAAAGTTAGGCTGCTTAGCTGACTGATTGTAAGCCGCGAAATTGGGTCTCATCGGTAAGCGCGAGCGGCTCCGGCGATTTCGCCGGAGGATTAGTGGCACTTTTTTCGGGGCAGAATACTAGCAGGATTGATTAATGCCCATAGGAATCGAGCTAGGTGGCGCTGCGCCGCCCTGTTTTCTTCCGTTCTGCCTGAGGAGAGCTGGTCCGGTATTTGCATGTCAAGGGGTTTTGAATGGCGGTAGAGTTGACTCGAGACGACGCGAGAAGCTTTCCTTTTCGGGCCAAGCAACAAGTCGCAAAAACTTTCAGAGCCTTTCGTAATCGAAACTATCGACTTTACTTTGCCGGTGAAGTGATTTCACTGTCCGGCAATTGGATGCAGCAGCTGGCCGTCAGTTGGCTTGTCTACAGTCTTACCCATTCCGCGCTGATGCTCGG
>CAZSNX010000101.1:0-11134 GCA_964607945.1 uncultured Candidatus Obscuribacterales bacterium | reverse complement strand
GTCGATAACGCTCGCTGGTCGTACCGAGTGATTTGATATTTTCGCGTGCACGATCTTGATCTGCTTTGTACTGAGCGATCTTGATTTCAAGTTGCCGGCGGTTCTCAAGCAGCCCGAGGACTTCACTTCGCTCTTGAATCAACCAGGTCAGAAAGTTGAGGAAGTCCTTATTTACATAGTTCTGCTGAATTAGCCAGTCCAACTGGCGCGAATCGATCGTCTCTAAATTGTCGATGCGCATGTGATAACTGGCATCTGACTCTTCGATTACTTCGAGGTTATGCTTCTTGCCGGCGTCCAACAGCACTTTGAATCGATGATGATTTTGAGTGGCTTCAATCGGTTTTGCTCCTTGGGCGAGATTCATTCCCGAATGTATCGGGTGTTCTACAAATATAGTCTTCTTGCGATCGGATAGATTCTCAATGTGATAGGTCTGTTTGAACTGCTCACGATAATCCATATAAATGAATCCGAAAGTGCTGCGCACTCTCCAGACCGGTTTGCGCAAGGTGTCGGAACGAACTATTACGTGACAGCCCTGGTCGACTGCATATGGAAGCATTCTGGAATCCTTCGGTTTTAGAACATCGAGCATTGCTTCGCCAGCATATGCATGTTCTTCCATCACTGTTACCGGTCCGGCTTCCAGCGTTAAGCCTGTAGTGTTCTTCAAGCGCACTGCTGAGTACGGGAATTTTGAGTTCTTCTCAGCGTTATAGAGTGATATCCGTTCGCCTTCTATCGTTTGTTGCACCAGCGGAATGAGCGCTGACGAGTTGTGAGGCACCGTAACCGGGCGTGTAATCTTGTATTCAAATTGTTCGCCGTTCGGTTCTGCTACGATATGCAGTTCTTCCTGAGCAAAGGCTACTTGCATTGCCTGCCCGGGCGAATTACCGGCGAATCCTTGTACAGCCATCTCCTGGGTCTGCCCCATCATGGCCAATTTGGCTCTCTTTTGAGCCATAGCCGGTGCTATTGCTCCGGCTGCAGCCGCAGGCGCCTCCAGCGGCATACCCCAGCCGATGTCCTGTTGGGCGCGTTCGGCCAATACTGGGCCGGAGGCGATTACTCCTTGTGGAGCAATTGTTCGCCTGTGCGGTTGAATCGGATCGTAGAGCGGTTGTATAAAGGAGATTGGTGCAGCGCTCACCAGTGTCATCTCGACGTTGTTCCAATCTTCCTCTTGGACGTTGTCGACAATGGCCATTGCCTGCAATAGAAGCGTGCCGTCCGGTACGAATACTAGACGATAGCTGGTTTTCCAAATTGGGGAAGGAATCGAGTAGGCAATGAACAATTCGCGGCTTGCTGTTCCTTCAACTGCGATTTGAAGTCTTTTCTTGTCTTTCTTCTTGGATGAGTCAAACAGAAGCTCGAGCTGCTGGCTCAATTCTTCAGCTACGGCGTCATCCTCAATATTGATAGCGGTGATCGAAGAAAGGTTGTACTGTTTGATCGTTCGCTCTCCCGTGTAGATCACGAGCTGCTGTTCTCGCACAGTCTTGTCCGCGACAATGTGCTCGACTGAGTCTAGCCCCATAATCCGTCCGGCAACTGATTGACCGGAGACAGTAATCTTTACCGGTGTACCTTTCAATTGGCCGAGAAGGTCGATTAGACCACGTGAGTTTCGGATGTCGAACCCGAACTCTTCAAATCTCATCTGTGTTGTCTTTGATGAATCGTAGGTGACAGCGCCGGCTCGGCCAGCGCCCAAATTCAGAATTAACAATGACTTGAGCATGTCATCGATTGCATCTGCCGCACAGAAGATCGGAATGCTGGTGGGACCGGCAATCTTTCCGCATCGCTCGAAATATCCCATACCATGCTTGTAAAGGACTACTTTGGTAAGCGGTACCTGATTTGACCTGGCTTTCTTGGGCATATTTTGAGCTCCGCACGACGAAAGATAAATCCGATCGATTCCCATTGTTCCACCTTTCATCGCATCGGAAACAGTTCTGCCGACTTGTACTGCTTGGTGGTTTTCAAGGTGTTAAGCTGTATGCACGAGTGAACGTAAGAAGCTGCTTCTGGGGCTGCATCTGCAAGTGCTTTTTGCAATCAGGCATGTCCGTTTAACGCGCATCGGCAATGGAGGGCGGAGTTTATGGCTGGGTTGGCAAAGGTCGGTTTGATTGGGCTTGGAGTAATGGGAGAGAACCTGGCGCTCAATATCGAGCGCAATGGTTATCAGATTGCTGTGTTTAATCGACATACCGAAAAGGTAGATGCATTTGTCAACGGTCCGGCTAAAGGTAAGAACGTAATCGGGTGCAAGGACGAGGCAACTTTCGTTAAGTCTCTGGAGCGCCCGCGGAAAATTATTCTGCTGGTCAAGGCCGGTGACGCGGTTGATCAGACGGTTGCAAAGATCAAGCCCTATCTCGAAAAGGGCGACATTATTATCGATGGTGGCAACTCCTATTTCGAGGACACCCGGAAGAGAGAGCAGCAATTAGCTGCGGAAGGACTTTTCTTCGTGGGCTCCGGAGTATCCGGCGGCGAAGAGGGAGCGCTCTGGGGGCCGTCCTTGATGCCGGGCGGTGACAAGCAAGCTTACGAACAGATTCGACCGATTTGGGAGGCGATTGCAGCTAAAGTCGATGACGGACCTTGTGTTACCTATCTCGGTCCCGACGGTGCCGGACACTTCGTCAAGATGGTGCATAATGGTATCGAATATGGTGACATGCAGCTGATCTGTGAAGCTTTCGATCTGCTTCAACGTGGGCTCGGCCTCGACGCAAGGCGGATGAGCGAGATATTTGAAAAGTGGAACCGGGGGCTGCTCAATTCATTCTTGATCGAAATAACCGGCAAAATATTGACGGTGGTGGATAAAGACACGAAAAAGCCGCTGGTTGATTTGATCCAGGACAAAGCTGGACAGAAAGGCACGGGCAAGTGGACGGCTGAAGTGGCGCTCGATTTGGGAATTCCAATACCGACAATCGATGCGGCTTTGACTGGACGCTTGTTGTCTTCCATGAAGGATCAGCGGGTGGTGGCATCTAAAGTCTTGTCCGGGCCTGCTCAAGCTAAGTTTTCCGGCAATGTGGAACACTTTATCGATGCGATCGAGAATGCGCTCTATGCCAGCAAAATCTGCTCGTATGCTCAAGGGATGGCTCTCATTCAGGCTGGATCGGTCCAATACAAGTGGGGCGTAAATCTTTCGGAGACGGCCCGAATCTGGAAGGGTGGCTGCATTATTCGGGCCCAATTCCTCGATCGCATTACGCAGGCGTTCAAGAGACAGCCTGACTTGCCTAATCTTCTGTTAGACTCGGATTTCCGCCAGTGGATAGCCAATGCTCAAGCGCAATGGCGTGAAGTCGTGACCACCGCTCAAAATCTTGGTATTGCTGTGCCGGCGTTCTCAGCCAGCCTTGCATACTACGATAGCTATCGCTGCGAGCGGCTTCCCCAGAATCTCTTGCAGGCGCAGCGAGATTTCTTTGGAGCTCATACTTATGAGCGTATTGACAAGCCTGAGAGCGGCTTCGTTCACACCGATTGGAACAGTCTGGTGAAGCAGAAGGCCGGCAAGGAATCGTAGGCTGCTAAGGTTCAGCTGGCGTGAGCCAGCAGCCACTTAAACGACAACAAACAACGAGAAAATCGAAAACAATTCGCTCTAACCTTAGACGCGTATTGGGTGCGCGATCTATAAATGTGGTTAGATCGAAGCTTATTCGTTGGCTTTCATATAGGCATTTGCGGTCATGACAACTATGCAAGAAGAAGAGAAGAAGGGAACTAAGGTTCAGGAACGGGAAACGACCTTCACGGAAACAGCGCTGCGTCTGAGCGGCAAGTCGGAAGAGGAAGCAAAGCGCACCGGTGCGGTTGACCGCGCCGATGAGCAGGTGGAGGCGATGTTCGCTGCCCGCTTCAAGACGGTGAACAGCCCGATTCACAAAGCAGTCTGGGAAGACAGAGTTCCGATCGATCTCTTCGCGTCTCCGGCGCTCAGCACTGACGCAGCTTGTCTTCCGGCGATGCAAAAGAGCCTAGCTGTGCTTAAGAAGCACAAGGAAGCCAAAACCGTTTGGGACGAGAAGGGCAAAGTCTCCGACCAAGTACTCAAGGAGCTTGGTACGGCTGGTTACTGGGGCATGCTGATCGATCCTCAATTTGGTGGTCAGGGTGCGTCGCTTCAGCACTTTATGAATTTCTTGACGCAAGTCGCCACTTACGATCCAACTTGTGCCGGTTTGGCTTCAGTGCATGGTTGTATTGGTGCGGTAGACCCGGTTAGAAGTTTCGGCAGCGATGCTCAAAAGAGCAAATTCCTGCCGAAGCTTGCCAGCGGTGAAGCTCTCTCGGCTTTTGCTTTAACAGAGCCCAACGCCGGCTCCGATCTGACGGCGCTCCGGACTACAGCGACCTTGCAGGGAGATCATTACGTGATAAACGGCGAAAAGCTGTTTATTACTAATGTGGTGCCCGGACGAACGATCGGCATTGTTTGTCTGATCAACGGAAAACCGGCGGCGATCATCGCCGATCTGCCTAAAGAAGAGAACGAGAATTTCCGGCTGGTCAGTTACGGGCTGTATGCGCTCAAGCACACGTACAATCAGGGGATCATATTCAAGGATTTCAAGGTTCCCAAGGAAAACTTGCTCGTTCCGCCGATTGGCGACGGGCTGACCGTGGCTTACCACGGACTCAACCTTGGGCGGCTCGCGCTCTGTGCCACTGCATCTGGTGTCATGCGGGTGCTCCTGGCCAATATGCTTCCCTGGTCTAATTTCAGAGAAACTTACGGACAAAAAATTGAAACCCGTGAACTGGTCAAGCGAAGGATTGCCCGCGTAGCAGGTTTGATTACTGCAGCCGATGCTCTCGTACAGTGGGGCAGCTGGCTGCTTGATCAAGGCTATCGCGGCGAACTGGAATGTATTATCGCCAAGATCTTCGGCAGTGAAGCCGAAAAGGAAGTGGCGATCGAGCACTTCATGAAGACGCATGGAGGACGTTCGTTCGTGCAGGGTCACTTGTTCGGTGACAATGTTCACGATTTCCTTGCTCCTTGCATTTACGAAGGTGAAGGCGAGATGCTGGGAATGGCCTTCTTCAAGTCACTGGCGAAAGAGCATGGCACCAAATTCTTCGAGCCGGTCGGTATGGGGCTCCAGCGTGCCGGATTGCGTACGCTCAATCCAGCCAATCCGATGCATGTTTGGCAGCTTCGCAATGAGCTGTTTCCCTATGCCTTCTGGTATCTCGGTCAGATGTTGAGTGGTGCCGACAGTCATGAAATTCCTGGCATGGCTCCTGAGCTCAAGCAACATGTCGATTTTGCCATGCAAATGCTCAAGGAGGCTCCGCTCGAACTCTCTGGCAATATGGTCAAGCACCAGCTCAAGCTGGCCGATCGTCAGTGCCGCATTGCCCATATGTCTCAGCGAGTGCAGGATGTAATCACCATCTTGGTCACTGCTCTTTATGCAAATCGCCAGAAAGATGATGTCACTACCGCTGCTGCCGATATCATCTGTCAGGATCTTGCTCGCAAATTGACCGGGGAGCACCCATCCGATCAGTACTTCAAGCAGTGCTCGAAATTGGCTGATATGGTAATTGCCGGCAGCTTCAAACCGATTCAGGACATAAGAAGGGAGGAGATCATTTTCTCTTATGCCAAGAAGTAGCACCAAGTATTCCAGACACTTGATAGCCGCAGGTTTGACGATATGTGCGGGGCTGTCTGGCATGCCCGTCTCGGCTCAATTACAACTGCAAGGCTTCGGCGCTCCGACCGCAGGTGGGTTGTTCGGCTCCAGTCCGGTTGTCCTGATTGGCCGCGCTGCCAAAGCGCTCAATCAGTATTTCCAGGATCATAATAAGTTGCCCCAAGCAAGCTCGGACATCGATGAGACTCTGAAATTCGTCTACAAGAAGTTAGGCGGGTCAGACTCTGCTCCCGGCATCACCGGTGAAAATGACTTTCGAGTTTTGAGCAACGTCATGATGGGAATCGATACCAGCCTGCAGAATGCTTCCGTAGACGAAGTGCGTAAGTCACCGCCGGCTAATTTCAACGCCGTACCTGGACGTTTGGTGATTCTGATTACCGGCCAGAACCAATACATGATCTGGTTTTCAGCAGCTGATCGAAAGCCGGCGGTAGATGCGTTGGGACAAGCAATTGTCATGCACGGCGAGTGCAAAAAGGACGAAACGCCCAAATAGGCATTAGTGCCCGAATTGAGTTATGTCTAGATCTCCAGGCTAAACTCAGATATTACTGGGGCATGGTCGGAAGGCTTTTCAAGCTTTCGCGGTTCGATGTCTATCCAGCAGCGTGTGCAGATGCTTGCTAGCGGCTCTGACGCCCATATATGATCGATTCGCATACCCATCTTTCTGCGAAACGCCATCATGCGGTAATCCCACCACGAGTATAGACCGGCATCCTGATTGTGCAGCCTGAAAGTATCAACGAATCCCCATTGTCTAAGGGATTCGACCGCAGCCCTTTCGGAATCGCTCAGTAAAATTTGACCCGCCAGAGCCTCGGGGTCATAAACGTCCTTGTCTTCTGTAGCAACATTGAAGTCACCGCAAATTATCACTAACTCGTTTTTCTGATGCCGCTCGCTTACGTATCGTTTGAGTTTTTCGATCCAATCAAGCTTGTAGACATATTTGGAGCAGCCAACTTCTTGACCGTTTGGAATATAGACGTTAATAACGTGCAGCGGTCCCAGCTGCACCGCCAGCATCCGCTTAGAGTCGGCGTCGCAGGCATCCAGGAAACCCTTTTGAACCATATCCGGATTCGAACGCGACAATATTGCCACACCGTTGTAAGCTTTCTCTCCGAAAAACTCACAATGATAGCCGGCACTTTCGAGCGCGTCTTTGGGAAACTTGTCGTCGGTAAGCTTCGTTTCTTGAATGCAGAGAACATCCGGCTTCTGTTTACCTAGCCAGTCCAGAACGTGCGGCAAGCGCACATTCAAGGAGTTGACATTCCACGTAGCCAATTGCATCCAAATACACCCGATTCAGAGAGTTCCTAATTCTAACCGCCTATAATTTGATTTTCCATTCAGCAATTCAACGTCGAGGCAAAAGTCAATGAGGATCTCCTTACTGGGCAAATTAGGCGTCTGTTCCCTGCTCCTAGCGATGTCCGTTCCCTCTGGATGGTCAGCAATTGGAAAGAGTGGTCCTGACTATGGCAAGGCCGGCGAAGAGGCCACGAGATTGCTCAGCAGCTATCTCAAAATCGACACTACTGTGCCGCCGGGCAACGAATTGAAGGGAGCTGAATTTCTCGCGTCTGTCTTGCGTGACAACGGAATCGAAGCCACCATATTGAATACGTCGAATCAGCGAGCGTGCATCTATGCCCGTCTAAAAGGCAATGGACGGAAGCGTCCAATTGTGCTTCTCAATCACATTGATGTAGTGCCGGCCAAACCCGAGGATTGGAAGTATCCTCCTTTCGGCGGAGAGATACATGACGGTGAGTTGTGGGGCCGTGGGGCTTTCGACATGAAGGGGATTGCAATTGCGCAACTGGAAACATTGTTGATGCTCAAGCGTTCCGGTCAGGCGCTTGACAGAGACGTCATATTTATTGGAACGCCTGATGAAGAGATGGGTGGTGACTTCGGAGCCAAGTGGTTTGTGGAGCATCACAGGGAGCTGGTAAAGGACGCGGAGTTTCTTCTCAATGAAGGATTCCATATAGAAAAAGGGAGTGATGGCAAAGCCCGTTATTGGGGCGTTGACATTGCGGAGAAATCAGCGCTCTGGTTGAAGCTGACCACAAGCGGTCAGGCTGGGCATGCATCGATGCCGATGCCGGACTCATCAACTAATCAGTTAGTGCGCGGGCTGCAAAAGATAGTTGATCGAAAGATAGAGCCGGTCGTGCTGCCGGCAGTTCGTGAATATTTCAAGGAAGTGAGCAAGACCGAGCCCAACTCTGCCAAGAGAGATGCCTATGCAGAAATCGACAAGACTGTCAATGATGCTAAGTTGCTTGACGAGGTGCTTCAAGACAAGATGAAGTCATCTATGCTCTTCAATACAATCTCCTTGACTGTCATGAAATCCGGCTACAAGACCAACGTCATTCCGGCCGAAGCTTCGGCTGAACTTGACTGCCGGCTTCTTCCCGGTGTCAAACAGGAAGACTTCATCGCTCAGGTGAAGAAGTTATTTGGAAATCCATCTCTCAAAGTGGAAGTACTTGACTGGCAGACAACTGCTGGCTCTTCATTTAAGACAGAGTGTTTTGATGCGATTAAGTCGGTTGCTGCCGAAGAATCGCCCGGCATTCCGGTTGTGCCGGTAGTCGTTCCCTGGTTTACTGATTCTCACTGGTTTAGAGAGCTTGGTATAGAGTGCTACGGCTTTGAGCCGTTCGAGGTAGACGAGACGCACCTGGCTACCATGCACGGCAAAGATGAGCGCATTCCGGTCGATGAGCTCCAGAAAGGTGTGCGCCGTCTATACAAGATACTGGAAGCCCTAGTTGTTTCGAAATAGAGCTTGCGCTAATCACCATTACTGGTATCACTGAAAAGCATCGTACTTAGCGCTCAAGTAGATTGAGCTGCCGGAACTTGAGGCAGCCGTGCGCTCAGTGTGTCGGCCTGGCACTTCCTAAATGCGGGCTGGTATTGTATGCCTCATTACTGGCTTCCGATATCAGAATCGCTCGCGCGCCGAAATCCGTTAAGACTTCTGGAATAATTCGGCTGGATCGGACAAATGGCGCTAGGAAGCGCTGCTCATGCGCCTTTAAGCGTGTCATGTCTGCGCCTCCTCTGGCTGCTTTCATTTCAACAGTTGCTATTTATTTGAGTTGTGCGAAAGTGACAGCACATGTGCAATGTAGATCTGCTTGAGTTCATCTGCATATCAGAAACAGCTATATAGCAGGGATTGATTGTGATCTGTAGAAAACCTGTCAGTCGATGATTAACATGTGCCGCAGAAAAAATCAATTACTTCAGAACCCTGGAAAAATCAGGGTTTTGAGAACCTAGCTATATCACAATGACATTTTTGTATGTACAGAAATAGCACTACTGTTTATGGCCTGAAAAGCGGTTATGCCTGCGAGTCTTATGTAGACTCGATTTCCGATTATCCAAAAAACCTTTTATGTGCTTGCAAACAAAAATACGCTGTTATGCCTGATTCAGACCTTTACGATATGCGGCAACGAGTGTAAAGTGAATACTCGTTGAATGACCGCGGAAGAAACCGATCAGCCGTCGGCATAAATCTTGTTTGTTAATTATTAGTACAAGCTCCCTAGCTTCGCGGGGAACTTGACTTGTCCTGACACGCGCTATTCTTGGGGGAATATCTGATGCCAAAGAAGGTCCTTATTGCTTTGCCACCGGCAATGCTTGAACAAGCCGATTTCGTAGCCCAGTGCGAGCACCGTACCCGTTCTGATTTGATAAGAGAAGCTCTGAGACGTTACCTGGATAACTTCAGACGCACGCAGGGAGCTCATCTCTCCGTAAGCACGGTAGAGACAATGGAACCCTACACTCCTTCAATTACATAAAGCAATCGTCCAATGGCGTTTTGAAGCGGTTTCCGTGCACGGGGACCGCTTCTGCTTTTGCCCTGCTAGAATCTCATTATGGCTGCCATGTACAAAAGCCAGGACGCTGTGCTCATCGGTTGGCTCTCCGAAGCCGAGCGAATGGGTCGATTGATTGAGAGCTTGAGCCAGTCGCTGCTCTTGCTGGCAAGTAAGCGCGCCACGCTCGAGGAGAAAATGATTGCCGCGCATTTCCGTGCCTTGGCGGGTTCATTGAGCGCCCTCTTACATCGGTTATTTGCGATGTTGAGCGACGGGCAGGAGATGGACTATCAAGACGCCTTTGGTGCCCTGCGGGAGGTGAATTTGAAGATGGAAGTGGTAATTGATGATTTCCTTAAGATTGCCCGCTACGACGCAAATTTCCTAGAGCAGTACTACGAGCACGACTTTTGCAAGCGCCTTAACGAAGACCATCGCTTTCTAGATGTTCTCAACTGGATCGAGATCAGATTTCAGGCGAATCACTAGATCATCGGTTGGACGCCATCGCCTTGCTCGGTGCATAACGATATCCCACGCGCGACTCGAAGCCGCCAAATGTCGCTTGATAGTCTCCCAGCACGAAGTAACCTTTTCTGGTGGAGTTGCCGAGAATTTTGCCGTCGCCAGCATAGATTGCCGTGTGCCCGGCATCAGGTCCGGGTCCTTTAGCGATGATAACGTCGCCCACCTTAAGCTGACTTTCCGAGACCATTACGAAATTGCGTGCTTTTAGTTTGTTCTCGAAACTGTCAACGTTAGCATCTATCAAGCCGCGATCGAAACCAGCCTCGCACAAAGCCTCACTTGCCATGCGGGCGCAACCGACGTTGGTTGGCACGCTCGGATCGAACCTTGTGACCGATTGACCGACAAGGCCTTCAGCGCTTCGGATAATGTTTTGCGCGATGAAACTGTCGGTGGGCAAGTCGATTCCGAAGTTTGCGTGCTGCTGCCTGAATACCGGCTTTTGGAGGCGACCTTGAGCGGCAGCCAGCCTCTCGAGGGCATCCGGCGATAGCTGCTCCGACAACAGAATCCTTTTGTTGGGATCGTCTAAGAAGGTACCAAAGATCTTGACGTTATCTCCTTCGTATTGATACTCGTAACTGGCAATCGGTTTGCCTTGCCGAGTCGCTTCAGCGCTTACCGGCTGATTGTCCCTGAATTTCGTGGCGACGTCCGTTCCGCTGGTCAAATGAGCGAATTGATCGCCATTTTGCTTCGTGATGATGATGTTGCCCCAGCCATCAACTTGAATCGCCTCTACCTGCTCTGATTTGCCATCCTTGGTTACAAGCCATTCACTGCCTGATTTCCTGGCTTCTTCAAGGGTTGAGCCATCGGACCCGGTCATTTTGTAGCTGGACAAAGTTCCATCAGTGTTGTAATTGAATTCCGTAAGTGTTCCGGTCGGACCTTCGATCCGTGCAATACGACCACAGGCATCAAGATATTTCACGCTAGTCAAGTAAACTGATCTTGTTGGATTCAGCTGCGTTGCCTCACCTAGGTCGTTGCCGTAATCGCGATTGTATTTGAGCACCTGCC
>CAZSNX010000100.1:0-11172 GCA_964607945.1 uncultured Candidatus Obscuribacterales bacterium | reverse complement strand
GAACTGGCCTCGACCTCCTCACCCGTTGTCCCACAGTCCAAAGATGTTCCTGTTGTCCCTGGGAGTTCTGGACAAGCCAGCCCGGCAGCTACCGATAAAGCAGTGCCGGCCACTGAGACCGGCAACTCGAAATCTAGCCGGACAAAGGATGACAGTCAGTCAGTGTCGGCTGTCGATGCGGACATGAGCAATCGGGAGGGCACTACCAGTGGTACTGCCGCCGGGCACACGAATGAGCGGCGGAAGTCCAGCGGTCAGCACTCATTGACGGTTCGACAAGCGGTCGAAAGTACATCGACGGAGGTCGATGCGGGCAAGCATCTCAAGGACCGCTGGTCTGAGCGGCACCATTAGTTCGGTTCGCTCGCCACTTTAGAGCATTATCTGGCGGTCAGCCTCTGAAGAGCTGTCTGCCCAGCCTGGTGAACAGAGGATTATGCAAGCCGAGCCGTCTGGAGCAAAATTTACTTGACATTCAATCTGAGGCAATTATAATCTTCTCCATCAAACGGCCGGCATCCGTTCTGCAGCAGATTAGGGGTTATTGCGCCTCCATTTTGCTGATGAACAGCTTCGGAGCCTTACCCAATGACATATGTTGGAGCCGCTGAGCTACGTAATTTAGAAAGTCGTCCGGTTGTCCCGGATTCTACAAGACAGCAGCCTGCTGAGAAACCGAGTCCCGATTTGTTTGAGATATTCCAGGGAGCGTACTCGGCTTGCAAGGAGTTTCTGTCGGCAACTGCGCTTGAGAAAGCCGGGGTGATTCCTGCCGTTACGCTGCGAGCCAAGTCTCGGCACGATGTTCTGACCGACTCGTCTTCGTCCGCGGAAGACCGACTGAGAGCGGTTGAGTCTTTGGCTCGCAGCGGAGTTACGCAAGTGTCGCTTCAAGAGCCGGATGGGTCGACACGAATCTGCCGGCTTGAAGTGGAAGCGGCCTCAGGCGGCCGCTCCTTGGTCCATCTTTTTACAACTGATGAAAACGGTAAGGAGCGGGTGGTCTTGCGTGGTGTCACGAATGTAGACGGTAGTGTCGAACGCCAACGTGACAGCAGCGGGCGGCCGGTTGATTTTGTCGGCTCTTGGTGGTTGTCTAGGGTCGGAAAAGACTCAGCGCTCACTCCACCGGAGAGTCAATTTATAGATATGAGCGAAAGTTTTCTCCCAGTGGCGGAGCACCGAAGGCAGAAACCAGTTGCTGGGCGAAACAGAAGGATGGATGACGGTCAGTCGCATGCTGCCTTTAGTGAGCATAACCTGCGCGCCGGCGATACCATGTTCGATCCTCGAGTCGTTTCAGCTCATACTGCTCGCGGGACCGGTTATTATCCGAGCTGGGAAGGTTCAGAAGGTGGCTACCACGATCGCAAAGGCGGCGTGCTGTACACTTTGCAGGATTACTTAGCCGGACATGCTCCGTACGTGAGTGTGGCGATGGATGTCCCGGCAGCTCGTTACGGTACCCTGGTTCGGATACCGGAATTGGAGGCTAAGTACGGCAGGCAAATTCCGTTTCGCGTGGTTGACACCGGTAGCGATTTCGAGGGGATGGGACGCTCGCGCATCGATATCTGCACAGAGAGCAAGCAGGCGACATATGACGAGGTCATTAATGGCAATCTGACCTTGTTGTTCATGTCGTAAGCGGGCGGAAACAACTCAGGATTTGCCGTTGGGGCTTGCCAGTATCCAGCCTGTCCGTAGGTGGCAGGGCGCAAGCAGCCTCCTGGGGGCGGCAGCTTGCCTGCAGCGAGGCGCCCGTAGTTGTGCGAATGGCTCGATTTGTATTAACCGAGTATTCGGGAAACTGAGGCTGATTCTTCCGTAAGAGTGCCGGAAGGCTTAGACTTTCGCTTTGGCTGGCTCGAAAGTGATCGAGTGCTTGGCCATTCTGTCGAATGCTTCTTTCAGCCGTTCTTTGCTTGTGCAAAGCGAGATGCGGAAATAGCCTTCGCCGCATGATGGTCCGTAGGCCGTGCCCGGAGGTACTACGATGCCTGCTTCATCAAGCATCTTGTTGCAGAAGTCATTGGAATTAGTGCCTTTGGGCACTGGAATCCACATGTAGAACGTCGCCTTGTTCGGCTTCAGTTGCCAACCGAGCTTCTTGAGCTCAGCCAGAGCGAGGTCTCTTCGTTCTTCATAGAGCTTGTTGCAGCGCAGGATGTCGTCAACCGGTCCTTTGAAGGCAGCGATTGCTGCAGATTGAATCGCTCCGAAAACGTCAGTATCTATATTTCCTTTGATTTGAGCAAGCGCCTTAACCGCCATTGGATTGCCGATTGCAAAGCCGACGCGCCAGCCAGTCATATTATAGGTCTTCGAAAGGCTGTGCAATTCGATTGCTATATCTTTGGCACCGGGTACTTCAAAGATTGACGGTGCCTTGTAACCGTCGAATGTCATCTCCGAGTATGCCAGATCGTGACAAAGCAAGATGTCGTGCTTCTTAGCAAAAGCGACCGCCTGTTCGAAAAAGGCCAGGTCGGCCACTCCGGCGGTCGGATTGTTCGGATAGTTCAGAAACATTATCTTGGCTTTGTCTGCCACTGCCGATGGTATCGCATCCAAATCAGGGATGAAATCTCGCTCAGGTGTAAGCGGCATGAAATGACTGGTGCCGCCGGCCAGAATCGTTGAAGTTCTATAAACCGGATAAGCCGGATCCGGAATCAAGGAGAGTTCGCCTTGATCCACGAAAGCCATGATTAAGTTATGAATTCCCTCTTTGGAGCCTATTAGCGAAGTAACTTCGGTGTTGTGATCCAGGCTGTAACCGAAACGGCTTTCGCACCATTCGGCCACGGCTTTCCTGAATTCCGGCGTTCCGCCGAAGGGGGGATACTTGTGATTGACCGGATTGTTGACCGCCTCGTGCATGGCATCGAGGATGTGTTTGGGAGTGGGCTGATCGGGAGCGCCGATGCCGAGGTCTATGACGTCTACTCCCCGGGCGATTGCCGCCTGCCGTTTCTTCCCGATTTCAGCAAAAACGTAAGGTGGGATTGACTTTAGCCGCTTTGAAATTTCCATCTTTTCAAATCCCCAAAAGAAACGTGTCTACACGATGACCAAACAGAACCTTATGATAGCTTCACATTGAATCCCGCTACCAGGCTCGCATTGAACATTTACTTAACGAAATGATCTTGCAAACCGCCATGTCGTGAAGCAGTATATTGGCGCAGCTCGCCCAGTCTCTCAACAAGCAGCCATGAAACCATCAACTGCGCCGGTAATAGCCAGGGGTTCTTTAGAAGTCCGAGGGAAGCAGCAAACTTCCGCCGCCGACTATGGCGACTTGTGGCGTCAAGTCGTGCCTTTCTCTTTGGTTTTTCTTGTCGCCTGTTCGATTTTCTTCTTCGATTTAGGCAAGTTGCCGCTCTTCAATCCGGATGAAGGATTGTTTGCTGAACCGGCAAGGGAGATCCTCGATACCGGGGAATGGGTTACGAGCCTGCTCAACTATGTAGTCAGATATACGAAGCCGCCGCTGGCGATGTGGGCAATGGCGCTGTCGTTTCAGGCATTCGGTGTAAATGAGTTCGCGGCTCGTTTTTTCGGGTCGGTCTGCGCCTCCTTGATAGTGGCCGTTACTTACTGTTTTTTATCTCGATACTCAGGAACGAGAGCAGCGCTAATTGGCAGCTCCACACTCTTGATGGCGCCGCTGTTCGTGGCGACTGCTCGCATGGCGATTACCGATATGCCGTTGTCGCTGTTCTTCGTAAGTAGCCTAATTTGCTTCTTCCGCGCATTTGTAGAGCGGGATGGTAAATTCTGTTGGCTTGGCTATGTCTTGGTTGGACTGGCCGTGATGACTAAAGGTCCGGTGGCGCTGGTTCTTCCGGCAGCCATTCTGTTTATTTACCATCTGCTCAAAGGCGAGCTGCTCGATGCCTGGCGGTTCTACAAGCCGATTCTAGGGGCGCTCGTCGTGGCAATAATTGCTTTGCCCTGGTTCGTGGCCGAAATTGCTATTACGAAAGGGGCTTACTTCCAATCCTTCATTTTAAGAGAGAACTTTCAACGTTTCAGCAGTGTGGTCGATTCTCACAAGGGTGGTTGGTGGTATCACCTGGCGGCGATGACGGCCGGCTTCTTTCCCTGGTCGACTTTCCTGCCGCAGTCGATGCATTCAGCGCTTTTGCCGGCTGTACCGGCATCGCCTCGCGGCAAGGGCGGATTACCAGGATGGTTGGCAGGTTTGAGGAGCCTATCGAACGAGCAGAGCGTCGCACTCTTTTGTGCGATTTGGGCGATTGTTACTCTGGTGTTTTTCAGTGCCAGTGTCTCCAAATTGATCACGTATACTTTGCCTGCCTTTCCGGCGCTGGCCGTGTTGGTTGGCATCGAGCTGGCCAAAGTACTGGAGTCGAAGTCGCTGTTGAGGCTGGTTGTCCCATTTTCGCTGCTAGCCATCATATACGGTGCGGCCGGGCTGTTGGTTCCGTCGTTAATTGGAAAGCTACGTGATTGCCCGCCGGAGCTGGTTCGGCTTGCAACAAGCCTGATCTCCGTGCAGTGCATCGTGGCGGTGATTACTCTGGCGTTGATAGTAATAAGACGTCCGGGTTTTGCGCTGGTGACATTTTCGGTGTTGACTCTGACATCCTCGGCTCTATTGGGACGCCAGGCTGCTCAAGTGGTGTCCGAACACTGGGAAGGAGCGCTGCCTGATTTCGCTCGTTATGCCGCATGCTCTGACTGGCAGATTTTTCTCTTCGACTTCCGTAAGCCGGCAACGCCGTTTTACACTCGCAGACAAGTGATACAGCCAGGAAGTAAGAAGGCGCTCGAGTCAAGATTGAGCGGTTTTGCGCGAGCTTACATTCTTACGAAAGCGTCAGATCGAAGTTATTTCGAGCGCATGGCTGGCTGCCGGGTAGTCGCCCAAAAGGGCTATGCCATGCTGGTGAGCTGGCGCCGGCCGGCCGGGGTGGTTCCGACTTCTGTTGCGCCTGATGCGGGGCAACCTGCCGATTTGTCTCTGGCCAATTGAGTTAAGTCGGCTCGCTGCCGCCTATCGGCTGGACAATTTGTCCTGCCGTCACAAAACTTAGCCGGCTGGTGCTGTCAAGAAGCGTCTTTGTGCCAAATAGCCCTGGTTTGGATTTGGTCAACCTAGTTTCATGCAGTAGAAATTACCTTCCGTTTTATTGACTTGATCTAGGCTATATGAAAAGCTAATTGGCTGTCGGGAAGGCAAGTGCCGTCCTGTCGAGGCGCTATTCGAGCGGCCGATCGATGCACCGGGCTTTTAGGTGTCTGAGCGGAAGATTCCGCTTGGGATTCCCTGGTTGCCGGCTGCCTTTCAGAGCGTGCAGAACCACAGACGGAGAGAGATGACTGGTACGTTGAGCTCCGGGCATTCCGAAATCACAAAGGCGCTTGATCTGCCGGCGCTGTTCGAGCCAGTGAATGCAGAGATGAAGCTGGTCGAACAATGGTTGCAGAGCAACTTGGTCGACGACAGCCCATTTGTAGCCACACTATTGGCGCAAGTGTTCAAATCGGGTGGTAAGCGCATTCGTCCTGGCTTAGTGCTTCTGACGTCACGCGCAAGTGCTCCTGGTTTTGGCGAGCTCAGCCAAAGACACATAATTTTGGCTGTCCTGACCGAGTTGATTCATACTGCCAGCCTCGTTCATGATGATGTGATCGACCGGGCTTCGCTCAGGCGAGGCCATGAAACAGTCAATCGCAAGTGGAGCGACAAGCTGGCGGTGCTGGTCGGTGACTTACTATTCGCGCAAGCATCCATCTGCTTGGCTCGTTTGATGAATCCGGCAATTGTGGGAATTTACGGGCAAGTTCTGGGAGACTTGTGTGCCGGCGAGATCAAACAGATGAATCAGCAGTTCGTGTGTCAGGTCGATTGGGACGGCTATCTGCGTAAGTCGGATTGCAAGACAGCATCACTATTTTCAGCCGGCTGTCACAGCGGTCCTATCCTGAATGGCTGCGGCGATGACGTAGTGGCTGCTATGAAGAATTACGGGACGAGCTTGGGGCTGTGCTTCCAGATTGTCGACGATCTGCTGGATGTGATATCCACCAGCGAGGAGCTGGGCAAGCCGGCTGGTGGGGATTTAGCACAGGGAATTATAACTGCTCCGGCGATGTTTATTTTGGAACGAAATGACGAAGTGGCTCTAAGATTCGAAAGTTTGATTAAGGAGCGCGCGGTCAGTCAGCCGGAAGGCATAGCAGAGGCGCTCGAGATTATGAAGTCGAAGGGCGGTGTCGAGCAAACTGTAGCGCTTGCGCGAGATTATGCCAAGAAGAGCAAGGATGAGCTGCGCTGTTTGAAGCCGTCTGAATATCGAGATTCATTGGCATCAATTGTCGACTTCTTGTTGCTTCGCACGAGTTGAGGTTTGCCCTGGGGCACTAAGAGTCGAGCGACGAACAAATGACAGCAAGTGTGGCATCTCCAGCAAAGAATTCTCCGCCGGCTAAGCGAAGCAAGCTGGCTGTGTTTGCTTCGGTCAAGCTGACAGTCACCTTGCTAGTGTTGATTGCCGCTACTGTTTTGGTTGGAGCTTGGTGTCCGCAGGAGTCTCAGGTCGGTTTCCAAAAGGTAATCGAAATGTTCGGCGAGCAAAACGCCGTCAAATTAAGCGAATTTGGCATCACTGATATCTTTCACAGCATATGGTTCTTGGTGTTGATCGGTCTGCTCACGGTAAATATGGTTGCCTGCAGCGTGCAGAGAGTATTTCCCAAAGTTCGCACGCTCAAACAGCCGATGGCTGTGTTAACCAATCGGGAGATCTCCAAGTTGCCTGTCAACCGAGAGATTTCGCTGCCGGGTTCATGCGAGTCGGGACTCCAGCGTTTGAGTGAAACGCTCAAGAAAAAGGGTTACAAGGTAATTGAAAGCGGACTAAGCCTTTCGGCGGAATGGGGTAAGTTAGGTCGTTTGGCTCCTACTATTACTCACATCGGTCTGCTTAGCCTGTTGGCTGGGGTGACTATCACTTCCTGGACCGGATTCTCCGGGTTTAAGCCGACGGCGCTTGGCAGTGCGATGAGCTTCGGCTCTTCCGAACACTCCAAACTGTGGATCGGCAAATTGCCGGAATGGAAAGTAAGAGTGGACGGAACAAGACGTGAAGATTATCCGACCGGCGAACCTAAGCAATGGTACAGCGACTTGACCGTAGTCGATGCGCAAGGGCACGAACTCAAGAAACAGCAGATCTCAGTCAACAATCCGCTTTCTTACGACGGCGTCGATATCTATCAATCGAGCTGGGGTCTGGATCAGATTGTGCTTCAATTCAACGGGCATGAGAGGCGTCTGGATCTAAGACAGATGGGAAAGGTCTATGCTGCCTTTCTGCCGCTGGAAGAAGGGATGATTTTGATCTTTTCAGTGCGCAATCAGACACAACCGGTAAAGGTCTTCGCCAAGACTCCGCAATGGGAGGCTCCTCGGCTGCTGACTGAAATCCCGCTCGGAAAGAGTGTGCGCCTCGGTTCAGTCAATCTGCAGTATTCGGAGCTCATTCCAATTACAGGTTTGCAATACAAGTCGGATCCCGGATACGGAGTGACGCTGGTGGCATTTTGCTTCATCATGGCTGGGGTAATGCTTGCTGCAGTGCCTCACCGGCAGGTCTGGGCGCATGTCAGAAACACTAACAATGATGTCGAGCCGTCAGGCCAGTTGGCTGGGGTGGCGGAGAAACTTTGTATCCTATCTGTCGGAGGACGATCGGTGAAAGCCAAGACGACATTTGAAAAGAGTCTGCACTCAATGATTAATCGATTGGAACAAGAATCCGCCCCGACGGGAGTGAAAGCCTGATGTCCGACCTTCAACTGGCCATGACTAATACAGCTGGTATCACGTCGGTTATGTCTTTCTGGGTGTTCGTCGGGTCGAATATCACCAGGCGCTGGCGGGAGTTGATGCTCAAGGTAGCGCTGGCTGTGATGGTTGTTGGCTTCATAGCATTGACTGTAGCGATAGTGACGCGCGGGATTGATGCCGGCCGATTTCCGCTGGCGAATCTCTACGAGTCGCTGCTCTGGTTTGCCTGGGCAACGATGGGAGGCTATCTGCTCATGCAGAAGCTTTATTCCATCCGGCATCTTGGTTGGTTGGCCAGTTTGACTGCCGCCACCATGTTTCTATATGGCAGCTGGCTGCCGGCCAGTCAGCATGAGATAACGCCGCTGGTGCCGGCCCTGGTCAGTTACTGGCGGCAAATTCACGTTCCGCCGCTCATTTGCTCCTATGCAATGTTTTTTATTTCGGGACTTTCCGGACTGGTTCAGTTGTGGCAGTCGGGTCGGCTGCGTTCGCTCTCGTTTGCGATTGGTGCGCTGGTGTTTGCAGTCAGCGCAATCGGGCTTGGTACATTTACTCAGCTTGATACCTTCCTCTTGCAAGGATTGTTCGTCGGTGGAAGCATTGCCGGATTGAGCGCGGCCTGGCTTAGTTTGAATAAGATAGCGACAAACAAGACTAATCAAGAAAGAGCCGAGCTCTATGATGAAGTCGGCTATCGCGGGATCATGATCGGCTTTCCACTTCTGACTATCGGTATCATAACCGGTGGGCTGTGGGCGAATCATGCCTGGGGCAGTTACTGGTCGTGGGATCCTAAAGAGTCAATGGCACTGGTAACCTGGCTCAGTTATGCCGCTTACATTCACCTGCGAATACATCGCGAGTGCTCGGCTGAAAAGCTTTCTCTGGTGACTGTGGCCGGAATGATTCTGACGCTGCTGACCTATTTGGGTTTTAATTCGCTTGGTTTCGGCGGTTTACATAGCTATGGACGATTCAAATAACACGTGCATTAGCTTATTGCAGTCGATTGTTGAGCAAAAAAGGAGAATCTGACTGGTAGCGTGGCAGCGATACGCAGTAGTCAGATTCTCAGCGGCTTGATTATCTTCGTTATAGATAACGAATTTGTGAATGACGGCACAGATTCTTTCCGAGAATCATGCTAACCGGTTCCGCGCTCAATCACTTTCTGGTAAATCTTGCTGTCGCTGGTCTTGCTATGAGGGCCTAGTTTGAGACTTTTCGATTAGATCTACTGGCGGCAGGACTTTGTTTATTGCAGACACTCGGTGGAGCAATGATTCCAAGCCGTTTGCAGCGCTTCTGGCATCGCGACTCGTTTCGGAGAATTCGGGCAGAGCTCGTCCAGCCAGGTTGGCGAAATGCTCGATTGCACGCAGCTGGGGATCGTTCTTGCGTCTCTGCTCATAGTGGGCGGTTGACGTTGTGCGTCTCTTGACCGCAGAGCCTGAGCCGGCTTCGTCATTGTGTTCTTGTACTTGCGTTTTGCGCTGGCGTTCTTGCTTGAACAGCTCAATCACATCGAGATCGTTTGTAGAGCCGCCGCCGGTTTGCATCTTGTCCAGTTGATTCTGTTGCTCAACGCCACGATTAGTAATCATGTTAAAACTCCTGTGCTCGTGGTTCTCTAGCTCGCTTACGAAAGCAGCTGAAGAAAAGGGATGCGAGCGTGTGGATGAATGTGCAAGGGAAAGTTTGAAGGGGCAATATTGAAAGGGAATGTTTGAATACTATTGATGTTGCGTGGAAATGCCGTGAAATTCCGAAGATTCAGTCTCTTGTGCAGATAGCCGTGAAAATTGCGCCGGCGGTCAGAAGGCTTATCACCGATACTTCGATCATCAGCGCAGTCAAATCTATCTCCACTTCTGTGGCTGCATCCACCCACATGCTGGAAGGCTTGCTTTCGACCGCCTGGAGCACCGCCAGCGCTTCGTTTAGATCTGCTTTGGCGTTGTATTCGGCAAGCAGCGCTCCTTCAAGCGCAAAGCCTCCCAGGCGTCCGCGCTCTAGCTCCTGAGGCGAGTTTCGCAGTGTGGATATCTTCTTTTGAGCTTGTCGAACTTTGGTGCTGGCGTCGGCAACTGCTGATTCCTTGAGCCGCAACCCTTGCGCCCGCTTGCTTTTGAGATCGTTTTGATAGGGAGAGTTCCAGAGCCAGCTGTAACCGGCTGATTGCCCGGAAACAGGCTCTTTCCAGGGCGGAAGAACGCACGCAAACAAAATCACGAACAGTCCGATCCGCAGGGCTGTTTTCACCTTCCAGTTGCAAGAAAACTGGTCGATTACCGTCTCGACCATGCCATGCCAGTCAATGTGACTTAGAGCATCATGGCTGTTACTCGAGTTGTGAAACTTGCTGCTATGTCTGTTTATATGATTGGTGTAATGCATTGCGTAGACCTGCATAACATCCGGAACAAGTGCTGTTCCGCACGTTCACTCATTTAGATGGAAAAGTGTTTGACCTAAGATCGCCGCTGTACACAAATTACCGGTCTTTCGTGAAAAAGTCGTGAAAGAACCAATTGGTGCTGCAAGCGGGTTTTCTTGCTTGGTGCTCTTGGCTCGAAATGTGCTTGGCGGGCTGAATTTGAATCGTCGCTACTGCCGCCGATCCCAAACCACGTGACTTTTTTACGTAAACTGTAGGTAAAATCCGACAGAAAGTATGTGGAAGTATTGCAGTTCTTGTCGCTTCGGTTGCCTACCCGCGTTGATATTCAGGGTTAATCCCATTATTGATTTGGGCTTGGAACATTTTAATAGTAAGGGGCGTCTGCCGAACTAAATCGAGAAAACAAGTCCAGCGCAAAGTGCGTTGGCTGGTTCGATTCGCCGATCGACCGAGAAAGTAGGCGCTCCCAAACGATAAATCCGGCGTGAAAGGAGCCAATTGATGATCATGCAGAGAAGAAACACACAAACTGTTGACGAAATGAACCTCGACGAGGAACTGCATGGTTATGCCGGGCTGAACTTCGCCAGTGAGGAGGATGCGCCTGCCGTTGAGGATGACGAGTTCTCCGGTGAGGAGGCGATCCGACTTGAGCCTCGCAAGCTTCCCGGCGAAGATTCGGTTCAGATCTACCTGCGCACGATCGGGCGTATTAAGCTGCTGAGCGCCAAGGAGGAGATTGAACTCGCTCGCCGAATTGCCAGAGGCGATAAGGTGGCTAAAAAGCGATTGATTCAGGCTAATTTGCGCCTGGTGGTCAGTGTCGCTAAGAAGTATCAGGGAAGGGGATTGCCATTCCTCGATTTGATCCAGGAGGGCAATTTGGGCTTGATCCGGGCGGCTGAGAAGTACGATCCGGAGCGTGGCTACAAGTTCTCCACTT
>CAZSNX010000099.1:0-11179 GCA_964607945.1 uncultured Candidatus Obscuribacterales bacterium | reverse complement strand
AGCCAAAAGGGTGAATAATGTAGATTAGATGCTCAGCAATTTGCGGGGGTAGCAGTTCAAGATGACCAGCGCCAGGATGAAATTTTCAAGTCTTCGAAAAGAGGTTGGTTCTAGCATCGCCGAATTCGGTCCGGTGCTGTTCATCATCTTGGTTGTCGTGCTTTTCCCGATGATTGATTTCGTAGCGCTTGGTTTAACCTATAACTGCGGCAACATGCTCAACGCTTGGCAATTACGTGAATCGGCCGTAACTAAAGCCACGACTGCCAGAAAGGACGACGGCCCGATCAAAAAAACCATCGTTGACAACTGGAGAACCAAGGGAATTGGTGCCTTTGCCAAAGTAGATCCCAATTCGATCAGCACCAAAGTGAACTACCAGAGCGCTGGAGTAGGCAACGATATTACAGTTGAGGTTGTTACGAAGATGACAGCCGATCCCTTCTTGCCGGTACCATTTTTCGTCAAGGTACCCGGCTTGAACGAGTCTGTTCCGTTTCAATATGCCACCCAGCAACTTTTGGAAGATCCGCTCAATTACGATCTGACTGACACTACCGACCCGACTAAAGCAGCTAATCTGCCCAACAAGGAGTAGGAGACCAATGTCGTGGCGCAGTAGTGAAAGCAGGACGGAAAACGGCCAACAGCTAGCTGAGATGATGGGCGGATTGCTCGTTTTGATTCCAATTGTTCTCTTTCTGCTGGATATGTCGGTAGTAGTATTGAGCAATCAACTTGCTGATAAGTATGCCAAAGCAGCAGCTCGTGCGGCAGCAAATCAAACCAATTCAGCAGACGCGCGAACTGCAGCCGATAATGCTTTGAAATCGTTTGCAAAATCAGGCTTCGTTCAAGATCTAACCATCAAGACCTGCGATTACACTGCGATTGACCGCGACAACCCCAATGATCCGACAAAGGGCAAGGTGGTCGTTCAGCTTAAGATGGATGTAAAGCTTCCAGTGCCGATTCCGTTTGTACCAGAGGCCAACAGTTCGCCAACCTTCGTGACACAGGCAGTGGAACCGGTCGTGGCGCTGCCACCACCCTAGCTTTTGCACGTCATTTCTAACAATATCTCAACGAGCAAGCTGTCCAAGTCAAGGGGTTTCGCTTAGAGCAATTCTTCGCAGGAAAAAAGCTTGTTTTATCTGCCAGATTTGCGATTTCTCAAGCAACGATCTGTGCATCAAGCGTGACTGAAATAACTGTTATAAGGCGCTTGTCTGCCAATTCAGCAATTTTGCCGCTGCTGCTAAACACTGAAACGTCAACCGATATCGGTTGACGTTTCGCTAGAAAGGCAATGATTGAAAGGGACCAGCCATTGTGGAGTTACAGGTCTCTTTCACCCAGCCGCTAGTTGAAGAGGTTTGCATCCCGGCATGATGCAACTAGCCAGTTGATCATGCCGGGAGTAGCCAGACCGCCGGTGACACCTGCGCATCCGAACAGAACTCGCTTCATGGCATCCTGAGTCCCGGCAGCCATATGCATGAAGCCCATAATCATTGTCGGACCGCCCCAGGCTATCCCCAAGATTTCCATACCGTTAGCAATAATGTTCAGCAGCGCTTCCAAATTAGCAAGGTTGTTAACGCGAACCTTTCCGGCTGTGTTTATCCCATAAATCACCGTTGCATCGCCGGCTTGCGGCCCGATTGTACCGTTGGTGGCACCTGGCAACATTGGCGCCTGCCCCAAATTGATAGTGTCGGTTTGGCTACCGGTAATTGCGGTGTAGCGCAGCTGCTGTCCAGGATCACCAGCGGAGAAAGCATCACCTTGTGCAAAGGCGGGCGCGGCTACTGTAAGACCAGCCAGCACAGCCGAAGCAACAGCAATTTTGGACACGACATTAGTAAGTGAAGTACGCATGAGCAGCCTCCTTAAGATGGACGATTGATTGTGATTAGTTAGTAAATTGAAGATCCGGATTGGACTCACTTACTTCGGTGAATTCTTTCTGGCATCGCCGCGGCAGTCCGATCCGATGCACACATAGTACGAATCAGCAGCCAATCGGTCATCGACCAAAAGTCACAACCTGGGAATGACTATAGTCATAGCCGTGCATGATTATCACTCCTTACTTGCCAGTCAACTAAGTCTCCCGCCCAGCAAGCTACACTTACTTACCTAATCTATTAGGAAAGTAGATGCTTCATTTATCAAAATAATGGGAATAACATGAAATGGTTGGTCGGGCTCAAAGGCCGGGGAAGCTCGATAGATACCAGGCAACAAGACTACGAGCGCCACTTGGTCATCTCCGTGGGGAGATGGTAATTGGTTACTAGCGAATTGCGGTTGTCGTCGCTCATTGAGAGTCGCGCGGGGGAACGTGTAATGCTTGGTTTATATAGTGCCCGCTGGCGGGCTCGGAGAACTGCCATTAACTGGGCAGTCACTCTGCTAGCTACTACTTTGTGCCTTCAGTTAACTGTGCCACCGCTGTCATGGGCTCAGACTGCCGGCGATACCGGAGGAAACAGCACTCCTGCGCCTGTCAATCTCGATTTGAACTCGACTGAGCGGACGCTGACAGCCGGGCATCTCGTCCAGACAGCCCCAGTCAATATTCAAGTCGGCGAGACGACCAAGGCAGTCGACGCCGCCACTATGCTCACCCCGGCCGAGCGCCTGGCTGTGTATCAAGTCGTATCAACCAACCAACAAAGCATTCAACTAAGCGAGCTTGGCAATGCTGTCGGCGGCAGCTTCACGATGGGTGCAAAGTTTAGTCAATATGTCAGCAGCGTCGTGATTCCGCAGGGGGTCAGCGCGGTTAGAGATTTTGCCACCGCATCGACTCTGAATCTTACCGGGAATTTGACTAATCTCGGCAATTTATACGCAGTTTCATCAAACCAATCAGTAACAAATGCAATCATCAATGCCAACAATATAGTCAATCAGCCTGGAGCTCTCTTGTCGTCGGTAGTACCGACGACTGGCTTAGCAGGATTGACTAACTTAGTATCCAATCTCGACCTCACTTTGAATGCAATCGGCAATATAGTGAATGCAGGCACTATTTCAAGTTCGGGCAATCTCAACCTAAACGCCGGCGGATCGATTACCAATGCCTTGCCAATTGGAGTTTCCGGACCTTCTCCGGTAATGCAAGCGTTCGGCTCCGTCAATCTAATGTCAGCGGCCGGCAGCATAGTCAACAGCGGAGTAATTTCCTCTCTTAACAGCAATGTAAATCTCTCCGGTTTACTCACGACCAATCTCCTGATAAACAACACCGGCGGTCAGATCCAGGCGATGTTAGGCGCTATCAACATTCGAGATGCGCTCTTCAAAGGAACAGCAAACTCAACTTTGATTGGAGGGGACTGGTTTTCCCGCCAGCTCAACTTACACTCAGGCAAGGGGGCAATCAATGCATTGCTCGGACAGACGACCGGACTGGTAAACGCATACGGCACGGCAGCTCATGTGTGGTCTGACAGCAGCACGCTCAAACTCGGCAAGATAGACCTATCCGGCGACCCAACATTTGCCTCCAACGGCCGCATTGAAATTTTTGACGACATACTAGTGGGAGAAAGCTTGGCAATTGTCGCCAGCAATGACATTGAATTCCTGAACGGACTTACAATTGCCACCAGAAACGGCTCGGGACAAGGTCACGACATTTATATCGTCGCCGGCGCAACCATCGATACTCCGAACTTTCCCAGCTCGCCGAATCTTCCAGACACAATAGTTTTGCCTGAACACCCGCTCAATCCGACCCACGTGCTCTCGCCGATTCATTTAAGCGGACCGTCAAACACCGGCGGCAATATCGAAGCGACCGGGGTATTCCGCTCACCGACTGTCTTTGATGCAAGTTCGACCGGGTCCAATCAGTCGGGTGGAAACATCGTGCTGGTGGCACTGACGAATGACGGCAATTACTCGGACGGGCGCCGTTCTCACGGCGGGCAAATTTTACTGCCAAACAACACAACCATTAAGACATCAGGCACCGGCAGCGGTGTCAACGGCAATGTCACCCTGATCGCACCGGCCGCCGGCGGCATCGCGCTTACAACTGGCGTCATAGATACTACAGGCGGCACCGGCGGAGGCGGCGCTGTGACAGTCACTACCATCCAGCCATCTATTGACGCGACTTTCGATCAGCACGGAAATTTCAGCACGACTGGCAGCGGATTTTCCGGACCGTCCACAAGCACCGGTGGCGGTGCCGTTATCGTCAATGGAGCGATTACGTCCTCAGGTCCTGTCTCGATTAGAGCTGAATATCTTTCCTTGCCTGAAATAGACGAACTGAGCGTTCTCGGGCTTCCCGAGGCTAGCAGCATTAGCTCCAATCAGTCCATTTCCATCGAGACAGACAATCTATTGATACGGGATTTCAGCTTTTCCGGTGGCGGCGGCATCTTCGCCGGCTCCGATTTAGACATAACATCGGCCGGCATAGACAAAGACTTGAATATCATCAATGTCGGCGGAACAATAGCCAGCGACTCGGGCGATATCAACATTACCCACACCGGAGCCGGCAAGCTTTTCATCTTAAACGAAAACAGCTCGACACAAACAGGTGCCTTAAGCGCCACAAACGGGTCAGTAAACATAACTACAGACAACCAGCTGGTCTTGACCGGCCAGGGCCAGGTGTTTGCCGACACAGCTATCAATTTGACCAGCACTGGGTCTTGGGTGTTTGCCGAGCAAAGTCAGATGGCTAACTTCGTAAATCTCAACTCTGCAGGGATGGCATTTTTGTCCGCCATCTCGCTGCTTAACGTGTCGATCAATTCCAATTCCCCATCACCGGATGTGACGGACGGCATGGGCTATAACATCTTCATTGACAGCCCAGGCTCCGCATTTCTTGACTCGAACAATGTGATCGTGCTGTCCAGCGGCTCCTTCGGAACCCTGCCCACAGTCAGCTTGGGAGTTCTGACGGACTCAGACATCCAGGCAGATCGCATCATTTCGATCCGCGACGGCTCGTCGGTTACGGGCATTGCATCGATTGCCACCAACGGCAACAGCGCCTACATAGGGAGCATGGATCCGACCGTCGGTCTCACCTTCAACAGCAACGTCGCCACCAGCCCAGCATCAGGTGACTCCGGCGGCTTATGGTTGTACTCCGCCGGTGGCATCACCGCTCTCAACGGTTCGCTGAGCACCGCTGCCAACGCAGGCAGTGGCGGGGTCATCTTTGCTGCATCCCGAGACGATATTCATGTGTCGAACCTTAACTCTAATGACCCCGTAGGCATCGGAACCCCGAAAGCGGGCAACATCTCGGTTGCGACCGTCAACGGAAGTCTGACGACCTCCGGAATTACGGCCAGAACAGATCAGTTGGGCGGAGCCGATGCAAATGGTGGCGACCTTCTATTTTCACTGGGCGGTAATCTTCTAACCACCCCAACCGGGGTATTTGCGACCTCATTTGGAATACAGAATATGGGCGCATTAGCCGGGCGTGGTGGCAATGTCTTTATTGATGCCGCCGGCAACATCACAATCGGCACCGACCTTGGTGTCGGATTCGGGATAACCTCCTGGGGAGGACAAGGCATCGGAACCGGGCTAGCCACCGGAGGTGGAGGCAACCATGTCATCATCTCGCAAGGAACAATCACGAGCGGCCAGTTGAACACCAACGCTGGCGGGCTATCAGGTAGTACGCCCGGGCCTTTGACCGGTGTCGGCAACGCAGGCTGGATGAGCCTGAGAGCCCGCAACGGAATCAATCTCCTGGGAGCAGTACAGGCAATCGGTGGCATCGACGGCGGTGACGGCGGCTCCATAGACATGGAAGTAGGAAATCTCATCCACCAAACGGGCAACCTGACAGTCGCCAACTTCATCTCCCCTCGGGGAAGCACTAACGGTAGCGGTGACGCTGGCACCATTCAGCTGCGCGCACCGGACAACATCTCGACGGCTGGAGCATTCACCCTGAGCGGGGCGACCGGTGGCAATGGTCACGACATACGCTATGACGTGGCGACCGGTGCCATCAACATCACACTGGCACAGAACATAGTCACTACATCACTGACCGGAGCCAGAACTGGCGACATCAAGTTTTTCGCAAGTACCGGCATTACCACACCGCTCGGCTCAGGCTTCAACGCCAACGGGGGCAGTGGCGTCTTTTCCGGCGATGCCGGCACAATCCAGCTGATCATCTTTAACGGCGGCCTAACCACCGGGTTCCTCACCGCAGCAGCCCACACGCCAGCAGCGGCTGGACCAAATGGCAACGGCGGCGCGATTATCATACAATCGGAAAGCGATGTTAATATCGGTCCGAACATCAACCAACCTGGCATTGGACTTACAGGTACCGGCAACGGGCACGGTGGCACCTTGCTGGTCGACGCCGACGGAGATTTTAACATTAACCTGCCCGTGGGCGTCACTAACGCCGGCATCTCGGCCTGGGGCGGCATTGACGGCAGCGGCGGCGGATTTATTCTGGTTCAGACCTTCCTCGGCGGCAACATCAACGTCGGCCAAGTTGGAGCCGCTGGAGATGGTTTCAGGTCAGGCGGTCCGGCCGGCCCGCTTACCGGTACCGGACATGGCGGTCATATTGAATTGCGGGCTGACGGGAGCGTGACGGCAATCAGTCTCAGCACTGCAGGCGGGCATCAAGGTGGAGCTGGTGGAGAAATTTTCGTCAGGGCCCAAACAGGCTCAATCACAGTCGACAACTTCATCACTTCCAATGCGTTAGGCGGCAGCGGCAACGCCCCATGCTGCAACGGTGGGGACATCACATTAGATGCCAACTCCGGCATCTCCGTCGGAGATGTTATCACTTCGCAAGGAGTCAACCATGGCAATGGTGGCAAAATAGACCTCTCCTCAGATTCAGGAGTAATAGATGTCTCAGGCGCGATCGACAGCTCGGCAGCTGGCACGCGCGGGACGGGTGGC
The DNA here is from genome assembly GCA_964607945.1 of uncultured Candidatus Obscuribacterales bacterium. GTDB lineage: Bacteria > Cyanobacteriota > Vampirovibrionia > Obscuribacterales > Obscuribacteraceae > JAGVKB01. Next base: position 4,243 of record CAZSNX010000099.1, on the reverse strand, counting down.
AATGTGCTAGTCAATGCGCCCGGTGGCTTTCACGCAATGTCTATCAATACCGTAGGCGGGCTCGGCACTGGCGGCGGTGGCGCAATCACCGGCGGTGGCGGAGACGTCATCTTCCAGCAGGCTCAATCAATTCACATTGATGACTTTATCGATACCTCCGCATCGCTAGCCGCTTTCTTCGGTCCCGCGCCCGACGCCAATGGCAATGGCGGGCGCGTCACGCTTCCGGCCGATTCCATCATGGTCGGCTCGATTCGCGCCAATGGTGGCGACAGAGGCGGCAACGGCGGCGAGGTGACAATCACCGACGGATCGGTCGGCGGACTCACCATGTCCTCATTCATCGATACTTCCGCCTGCGAGTGCAACCCGGCTGACGGCGGTGGAGTGCTCAACAGCTCAGGCACTGCCGGCAAGATAACAGTCAACGTCGGCTTTGGACTCTCCGGCAGCCCAACATTCCGAGCTGAAGGTGGAGCCAGCGGCGGACAGGGAGCAGATATCTCGATCACTGTCACCGGCGGCGACGCCAGCTTGGGGTTCGTCAGCAGCTCCGGTCAATGCCCGTCATGCCATACCACAGCAGGCACCGCCACTGCCGGGAAGATAGACGTCATGGTGATTGGCGGGTCCGTGCTGGGCGACAGCTTCAGAGCTGAGGGCGGCTATCTCGACGGCGACGGCGGGAATGTCACCATCACGTCGACCACCGGCAACGTGCAAGGTACCTTCGCATCGGCGACTGCCCCGGGTGATGGCGACGCTGGAGCGGTCAATATCAATGCCGCCACCGGCATCAACTTCAACGCCGGCGTACAGGCTGCCGGCTTCGGAGCCAACGCTAATGCCAACAATGTAATGCTGAAAACGACCACAGGCGCGGTCGATGTTTTGCTGATCCTAGCTTATGCCGGTCTCAATGGTGGCAATGTCACCGTGCTTGGTCCGTCCGGCATAACCGTCGGCACAGTAAGCGCCTCGGCCGGCAATGGCATCGGCAGTGCTGGCAACGCCGGAAACATCCGACTCATCTCCACCGGCAGCACCATCAACTTGAACGGGCCGTTTTACGACTCGGCAGCCCAGGACGGCATTCCCGGAGACATCATCATGGTCGCCTCCGGCAGCGTGCTGTTCAATCCGCCTGGTCCAGTCAACGACCTTTCCCTATCCAGGAGAGGCGCCACAGGCGCCGATGATGCCGGAAGCTTGCATATAATAGCTGGATTCGACTTCACGACCAACGCCACCGGGACTACCTTTCAGTTTGGCGGCAAGTCGGCTCAAGGCGGCGATGTAGACCTCACCGGACTTCCTATCAACTCCACTTCCACCACTGGAGATGGCGGGCAGGTCACCATCGTCGCTACTGATGGTTTCATGAGCAGCACCGCTGGCAATATCATGCTCGGTCCCGATATCAACACTTTCTCCACAGCCTCCCCAGGGGGTGGCGGAGACATCACCCTATTGGCGACCAACACCATATCGGGAAGCCCAAGCGTGGACACTTCCACCGAGAACGGCTCCGCCGGGGTCTTCACGGCAATCTCCGGCTTCAACGTAACACCTACACCATTAGCCAATCAATCCTTTCCAGCCATGCAATTTTTCCTGGGCAGCCCGTCAACTGCTGGCGGCAACGTGCTGCTTGCCGGCTCAAGTATCGTCACTACTACGAATTGCAGCTGTCCCGGCGGCCTGGTTTTCACGGCCGCTCGGTCTGATTCGGGCGGATTTAACGGCCGGATTACCCTTTCCAACATCTTTACGAAGTCTCTCTCCGGAACAGGCGGTCACGTAGTCGCCATCGCCGGCGGACAAGATGGGTCTTTCCCGGTTGGTCCGTATACTGTCGAATTAAACGGCATCATCGACACCGGCGACCTGGCAGACCCTGACGATCATACCGCCGGTAACGTATCTATTCTGGCCAGGCAACCACAATTAGTGGGAGGCAATTACTCATATACAAATGGAGTCTACGGCGGACCGGGCTTACTCACCACTGGCGGCACTCCATTTCAATCTACTGTCAGGCAAACCGGCAGTATCTTGGCTCTGTCTGATGGAGCTGGCAGCGGTGTTCCCTCAGTTACACTGTCTGCCAACTACCAAACAATTGTCGATGGTGGTATAAGCACTTCCGGCACAATTGCGCTTTCAGCCCAGCAGATGGTAGCCACCGGACAGGCCGGACCTAATGTCATCTTTGCCGGAGATGCAATCACAATTGACGTTAACAATGACGTGCCTGGCACCGTGGCCGATATGGAGCCATATGCCATTATCGGTCAGACGCAGCTCACGTCACGCTCGACGATCGATATTACGGTCGGTAATGCATTAGACACATTGTTTACGACTGTACCGACGATCGAACTGCAATCTCATGCCAATATACATGCGCACGGCGACATAACGATGAGCGTTCTCAATACTGGTGCCTCTAGCAAGAAGCCTATCATCGAGGCGTTTTCAAACGTCAATGTGGTTGCCGGCGAATTGTCAGGATCGGCACCCTCATCCGGAGTCCTGACAAACCCGGGCAGCCAGATTCTATTTTCCGGCGACCTCACCTTAATTTCAGGCTACGACATTGAGCTGCATTCAACCCTCGGAACGCCCTCCAGTTACATTGCAAACGGCGGCAATGTCCGAATGGAAGCGCGCGGCTGGGATATTTATCTATCCGGGGCTCTGGTAGTACCGACTGACGGCGATCTGCATATCGAAGCCAATGGCGGCAATGTGATACTGCTGGCCCGCAATGACATCGAAGGCTCCGGCACCAATAATTCCATCCTAGCTCGAGCGGCCGGAACACTTTCAGGCTTCGTCGGAGGAGCAATTGAAATTGCAGCAGGCATCACCGATTTCAATGCCCCACTGCTGGCCGATCTGCATTTCTTCAGCAACCGCCAGCCGTTAATCGATGCTGATAATGATACAAAGGCGCTTCTTCTCAACAACGGTTTCGACCTTGATTTGCCTGGCGGCAATCTGTCGTTGCCAAGCGGATCGGCGCTTTTCAAGCTAGTCAGCACCGGCGGTGGACAGATTACGATTGCCGGAAGCAATGTCACAGTCGATGGCGGGGCGCTCATCTTGCGCGATCCTCCTGATGTAGACCTGCAAAACTGGTCTATCTCCTCATTTGCTCCACCGCTCCTGACCAGTAGCCCACCGCCGCCGGTTCATTCGACGCCAATGGACCCGCCGACACTCGTGTCATCTCCACCGCCACCGCCGCCACCACCGCCGCCGCCGACCTTTATCGACCCTCCCACCCAGACGTCATCGGCTTTGCCTGATCCGGTCGCAATTCCCACCGACAAGACACCACCTGTCACTCCAGCTCCACCGGTCCAGCAACAGACTCAGCTTCAAGAATTAAATACAATGCCGTCGCAGAATATGTCCTTCGTGGCCACATCCGACTGCGGCGCCTTTAACTTCGGCAAACTGCACGATACATATGTTCAGGGCGCTGTCGGTTCTGTCTTTGAAGTGGATAGCAACAAGAACTTTGTGCTCACTGAAGGCCGAGTGTTCATCGGGGCAGGCAACAATGGTATTACGATGGTAGTTGGCGACGAAACTGTCGCCTTAGCACCACATACAGTAGCGCTCGTCGATGGCAGAGAGCTCAAGCCGGTGCGAGTGACTGTTTTAGACTCACCATCCGATATAGGCGCCAGAATCAGCAAGAACGGCACTGAGCTTGCCAGCCTTAAGAACGGCGAGGAAGCGTTGATTGCCAATCGTGACATCGCCGATGAAGAACTGATCCCGATCGATGGTGTTGACCGCGAGTATGTCGGCGGTGTCATTCAAAAGGTCGGCATGAACGTACGCAAGGCCAGCAACGTGCCGGTCAAGAAGATTCTAGAGAAAGAACCGCTGCTCAATTGCTGCATTCAAATCGGCAATAATCCACCTTTATGTCACATCAGCTGGCCGTATAAACAGCTCGTTAAGAAATACGGGGCAGTAGCCGATTCTACTGCCAACAGTTCGCGGCAAAAGGCCTATGAAGCGCCTTCGTCCATCAATTCTCTTGCAACTGGAAGCCTAGCGGCTGTTCAAGGCTCAGACAACGCCCTCAAGCCGATCGTTTGGCGGAATGATGAAGCTGCAACCACACCAGTGTGCTTGTCAGACTTGGCAGCTCCCGCCGTTTACCGCTGGCAAGATGATGGCAACCTGCAACTGGTAGCATACACCCCCGTGCTTCCATCGT